>JALGZG010000223.1:908-12720 GCA_025782345.1 bacterium
CGGCGGAAACTGGAACATGCCCGGGTTCTCAGCATCCACATCGGTCAGCGCAAACGACACGCCCGTGAAACCCATGTCCAGCTCAGTGACGCAGACGTAGGCGCTGAAATACGTGTACGGCACCATCGTGTACTCGTGCACCGGCGCGCCGGGATTCTCCTGATCGAAGCTGATGTAGATCTGAACATCGGGGTTGCCGCCCGCGAAAGCAGGCACGCAAAGTGCGGCAACCATCAGAAGCGCTAGAGTAATCCTCATGTCACCAACTCCTTTTCCCAAGCATGATGTCTAATCAACACTGGTACAGCAAACAGTAGTGTTGAACCCAAGCATTACTCCTCTCAACATCCTGCATTGACCACACGCTCTATCTCAAGTTTGAGTCGGGAAATAGAACGAAAGCCTCAATGCGTGCACATCAACCCTTCACGATGCCCGTGCAATCCACTCTTGTCCCTCTAGTGCTCGTAGTGAGCGGCAAACACGCTCAGATCGATCGGGTTCACGATGCCGCCACTCCAGTCGTAGTCGCAATCTTCGCTCACCGTCTCATACTTGGTGGCGAAGTTACTGAGGTCAATGGGCGTCACCGTACCGTCGCCGTCGAGGTCGAAGGTGTTGCACCACAACGTGCCTGGTGCCGTCGTCAGAACGACCGTGTAGATCTGCACGGCGATGCTGAGCGAACCGTACGGCACAGTACCCGTGCCCTGCGCCTCGAACCTGCACTGCCCGTTGACGTCTGTCTCGGCGTCATAGGCATTGATCGCGACGTTGCCGCTCCCGGTGCCCGTGATGGTGAAGAAGATGCTGCCGGCCGGGATCCCCACGATCGGGGTCAGGTCGGCGCGAAGCGCGGTCACCGTGATGTATCCGTACGCGGGTCCATCGCCGGCCGGGCAGGTCGTGAGACCCTTCCCACCATTGTCCATCGTCACGTACGAATCACCCGCACTGGGAATACCAGCTCCGGCGACAGCCGCCATGGCCAAGACCAGGCAACCCGCCAGAACGCCCACCAGTGTTCTTGACATTTCCATACCTCCTTACGTACCACCAAATCCGCTGGGATTGCACGCACTTCAGGGCCCATCGATGACAGACCCACAAATAAACTTCTGAGGCGTTATCTACCTCCTTTCGAGATAGTCCTGCCCACGGTTGACAGCATCAGCTACCACCTCAACACTACTGACAATCTTAGCACAGCTTGGACTTCTTTGCAAGCACATTCTGGAGAGCCCCATGCCGTCTCCTCCGTGCTCCTGGGCCTCGCAAACCCCCGAAATCCAGGGTCAGACCGCCCGTGCTGCCGAATCGCGTGCCGCCCGACCGCCCGGCGGATCCTCTCCTGATTCAGCGTCCACATCACATTGGACAGGCCCAGTACCCCTGTGGTTGCAAGAACCACTCCCACAGGCCGGCTACAGCGAACAGACCGGGCCCACCCGGGGCGGGCCCGATTTCTCGTCCGGTACGCATATTATACCACACTGCGCGCGCAGGCGCAAGACCCAGAGGCTCCAAGGCGAGCCACGTTGCGGACTGACCGGCACCCAAGCCGCCCAAACTGTCCAACTTGCGCCGCCTCTGGCAGTACGTGACAGGGGCCCGCTCCCAAAGGAGGGGCCCCTGCGATCACTTCCTGCGGACCGACCACCGAGACTGCGCTTGGCCAGGGCTATCGATACAGAGCCTTGATGCCGCCCCAAGTGGTGTCTTCAACTGGATCGGGGCAGTCGCCCACGGGGCAGACACCTGCGCCGATCGTGCCGTTCTGGAACACGCAGTAGAAGTCGACCTCACCGTACGGCTGGTGGCAGTCAACCACCCACCGAGGGAAGGCGGGGTAGTCTTTGATCTCGATGCAGATGTCGCCCTCCATGACCGGGAACATGCCCAGTTCACCGACGACCACGACTTCTTCGGTCCGGCAGGTCCCCGTGGCCACCGAGATACCCGTGTAGACATCGCCGACCTGGACCTCAAAAGGGGTACTGAAGACCGGCGCAAACTGGAACATGCCCGGGTTCTCAGTATGCACGTCGGTCAGCGCGAACGACACGCCCGTGAAACCCATGTCCAGCCCTGTGACGCAGACGAAGGCGCTGAAATATGTATATGGCACCATCGTGTAGTAGTGTTCCCTGGCACCAGCACCGGTCTGATCGAAGCTGATGTAGATCTGAACATCGGGGTTGCCGGCGGCGAACGCGGGCACGCAAAGCGCGGCGAGAGCGAGCGCTGTCATAACATACTTCATTTCCGTTCTCCCTTCGTTGGTACCGGTCTCAAGATCCGTGGCGCAAGATTGCTGTTCGTGCTCAGCGTTCTCAGTAGGACGGTCTTCGCCTCACCTCCTTCGCGCATCCCGCTTCGGCGCTCTCATCCTCGAGTTCCCTGTCCGGTCGATTCTGCTAGTTGTGGTGGGCGAAACAGGACTCGAACCTGTGACCCCCTGCGTGTAAGGCAGGTGCTCTAACCAGCTGAGCTATTCGCCCGTGTGTCGCCGGTCTCCTGCGAGGGCCGTTCGCGTCTCTTCACCCCAACCATGATACCAACCGGGATAACCACGCAGTAGCCCGCGACCAGGAGAATGGGAGCCAGCGTTATCGACCCGGCGGCCAGAGACACAAAACCGAATGCGATGAGCGCCAGACCACACGCTATGACGATCAGATTCCTGACTCCCGACACGGTCCCTCACAGGTAGAAGAAGCCTGCAGCCTCGGCGCTTTCCATGCTTCGGCCACCGACGCCTGCCCGAGGCTGGACGCTATCACTCGCCCCCGGCACTGTCAAGCGAAAATTCCCCGCCTGTGGGCTGTTCCGGAACACGAGCCGCCCTGTTGCGCGCCCTGATGTGCTCGTCGAAGGTCCGGCTGAATGTGTGAGTCCCGTCGCCGTTCGAGACAAAGAAGAAGTCCTGAGTGCCGGCCAGCGGATTCAGGACGGCGTCGATCGAGGCGACGCCCGGGCTGCAGATGGGGCCCGGGGGTAATCCGGTGTTTCTGTAGGTGTTGTAGGGCGAGTCAACCTTCAGGTCAACGTAGTAGACCTTGCGGCGGTAGTTACCGATCGCGTATCTCACGGTCGGGTCGGCCTCGAGCCGCCATCCGTGCTCGAGTCTGTTATGGTACACGGCGGCGATCCGGGGACGCTCCCGGTCGAGCATGGCCTCGGACTCCACGATGGACGCCAGCGTCAGGACTTCGAGCACGCTCATGTCGATGCTGTCGGCGCGCGCCCTTCTGCGCCAATCGAAGACGCGCCTGCTCTCGCTGACCATCTGCACGATGGCCTCGCGCGCCGTCGTGCCGATCCGGAACCTGTAGGTATCAGGGTGGAGGAAGCCCTCGAGTGATGGAGCGGACACTCCGAGCTCTGCCATGAGTTCCGGGTCGTGGACGAGGTCCATGAACTCGGCGGGGTCGATCTCGAGCGCACGCTCAAGGAGCCCGGCGATCTGCGACGCGCGGTAGCCCTCGGGCACGGTCAGATGTCTCCCGGCCACCTCGCCGTACTTAAGGACGAGGATCACCTCCAGTTCCGAGAACTCGGGACCGAACTCGTAGGTCCCCGCCTGCAGACTCTGAGTCTGTCCTAAGAATCGAGTCGCGAGGACGAACTTGCCGGGGTCGCGGACGAGTCCGTTCTCCTCGAGGATCAAGGCGATGCGCCCGACGCTGGCTCCCTCCGGAATCTTGACCAGTATGCGCCCGTCCAGCTCGCGCACGGCGAGAAACCAGAAGGCCTGCGTCAGCACACCGAACACGGTGAGCGCGATGACCAACACCAGGGCGAGGTCGCGCACAAACCACTTGGCTCGTATGCGGTTCCACAGTGACCTGTCCCGCGGCTCGCGCGGAGTTGCTTCAACGAACTTGCCCCTCATGTTACGTATCCATCCCCCGTCCGAGAGAATCCAGGTAGCCCTGGAGTATCACGGATGCCGCCAGCTCGTCGACCCTCCCCTTCCGGTTCCGGGCCGTCTCACCTCGCTCGTGCATGATACGCACGGCCTCGGCGCTGGACAACCGCTCGTCGTGAAGAATGACCCGGGCGCGTGTCGCGTCTTCTATGGCCACGGCAAGCTCCCTGGACCTCACCGCCCTCGCCCCGGTGGTACCGTCCATTCTGATCGGATGGCCCAGGACCACTACGCGAGCATCCATCTCATCACAGAGCCGCGCTATCGCGGTAGCGACTCCCCGGTCATCGAGGCCCGTCAGCGTGTCCAGCGGTCGCGCCAGCAGCCTGCCCTCGTCACTGACCGCCACACCCACTCTCACCTCGCCGGGGTCGACCCCCAGCACGCGTCCGGTCTCGCCGTCGGGGTACCTCAAGACCGACAGAAGCGCAGCGAAGTCCGGCGGCATCGGTGAGGACACGCTGACCTCGCCCTTCCCCGACGGATGTGGGAAGCGTATCTTCCGCGCGTGCAGCGCCTGCCGCGACGCAAGCGCGTTGACCCTCTTCGCCTGACGTCTGTAGTGCGGCGGAACGTCACCGAAGGCGCTCTTGTCTCCGCCGTAGTCGCTGTCTCCGATCACGGACCTGCGGAGGTGGCTCATGTGCACGCGTATCTGGTGAGTGCGTCCCGTCTCGAGCCCGATTTCCAGGAGGCTCGCGAACGGGAACTTCTCCCTGACCCGCCAGGACGTGACAGCCGGCCGACCGTCCGCGACGACCGCCATCCGCTTCCTGTCGGTCGCCCTCCGCCCGACGGGCTCGTCGACGACACCCTCCGTCTCGCGGAAGATGCCCCACACGAGCGCCAGATAGACCTTCTTGACCTGCCGCGCCTGGAACGCCTCGCTCAGTTCCCTGTGCGCGATGTCGTTCTTGGCAACGACGATGAGGCCGGTAGTGTCTCGGTCCAGCCGGTGAACGATACCCGGCCTCAGATGCCCACCGACAGCCGACAGCCCGCCTCCTCGGCCCAGGAGCGCGTTGACGAGCGTGCCCGTCATAGAGCCCGGCGCCGGGTGAACGACCATGCCCGCGGGCTTGTCGATCACCATGACGTCATCGTCATCGTACATTACGTCGAGCGGGATGTTCTCCGGCGCGGCGGCAGGTGTCCGCGGCTCCGTCACGTCTCCTTCGATGACATCGCCGGGGGTGACCTTCGTGGACGGCTTGACGCGCTCGCCGTTCAGCGTCACCAGGCCATCGACGATGATCTCCTTGGCTCGTGTCCGGGAAAGCTCGGGGGCGTGCGTGCCCAGGTAGTGGTCCAGTCGATCCTGCGGGCCGTCCTCGGGCACGATCAGGACGATGTGCCTGCTCATTCTTGACCGTCTCCCACATCAGGCTCGGCCTCACGACCGCCGGCCGCGCCGCCGAAGAAAACGAGGCTGATGGCCAGGAGGGTCACACCGATGGTGATCGCGCTGTCGGCGACGTTGAAGGCCGGCCACCTGTAGCCGCTGCCGCCTACGTCTATGAAGTCGATGACCGCTCCGAGGCGGATACGGTCGATCAGGTTCCCCGCCGCCCCACCCAGAATCAGGCTGAAAGCGAGTCGCTCGATTCTCCGCCCCCTGGCGATCTGTTTCGCGAGCGCCGCTATCGCCAGCGCGGCAACGAAGGAGACCACGATGAACCAGTTGCCGCGTCCGCGGAGCAGACCGAAGGCGCCGCCGGTGTTTGACGTTCTCGTCAGCCGAACGACTGAGCCGACAACGTCGATTGACTGGCCCATCTGCATGGCATGCACAACCACCCTCTTCACCACCTGATCCAGAGCGGTGATGACGAGGGCGGTCGAGAAGAACCACAACTGAGCCCGGGGCAACGATCCCCGGCTACTGCCCGAGGGACCCATTTTCCTCAGCCTTCTTACACTCGATGCACAGGCGCGCGTGAGGCACGACCTCCAGCCTGGCCTTCTTGACCTTCGTCCCGCAGGCGCAGCAGATGCCGTACGTCCCATTCTTGAGGCGCGCCAGGGCCTCGTCGATATGGTACAGCAGCCTGCCTTCGGCCGAGGCCATGTGATACGCCTTCTCCCGCTCTTCCGCGTCGCTGGCCTGGTCGGCCATGTGGACTGAGTAGGCGGACAGGTCGCCCGCCGCGTCGCGCTGGGAGTCACTGAAGATCTTGTCCTCGAAGTAGCCGAGCTCGCTCACGAGCTTCATGCGCTCTTCGATCAGCCTCTCCTCAAAGTGCTTGGTGTCCCTCTTGTTCAACTGTCACCTCCGACATGCGAGCTCCGGGATCACCCCGAGCTACCACGTTCGACTCGCTCGACGGCAATCCGCGCCCACTCGCCGTTCACGTCCCACTCCCTCTCGAGCTCGCCTGCTTCCGCTCCCTCCGTGATGCTCACGGCAAGTGTCTCCGCGGCGACTCGGGATACGAAGCGCTCCATTGCTACCTTCAGTCTGTCGCCGGCCTCGTAGGTGACGTTGATCCTGTCTGTCACGTCGAAGCCCGCTTCCTTACGCATGAACTGGATCTTGTTGATCATCTCGCGGGCGAATCCCTCGTCCACGAGCTCGTCCGTGAGCGTGGTGTCGAGCGCGGCCGACAACCCTCCATCGCTCTGCACCGCGAACCCCTCGCGCCCCTTCGTGCCTATCTCAACGTCGCCCGGCTCGACCACAGCCGCGTCGTCACCGACGCTGACGCTGACGTTCTCGCCGGCCGAGAGCCTCGCCACGTCGTCCGCCGGCATGCTACGGATCGCCTCCGCAACCTGGTTGACGTTCTTACCGTGCTTCGGGCCAAGCGCGGGGAAGATAGGCGACGCCGTGAGCCTCGTCAGCTCCTCGGCGGCCGCCCATTCCATCTCCTTGACATTCAGCTCTGCCAGGATGAGCTCCCCGAGCGCGGTCACGCCGGCGCGATCGGCCTCCGCGACACCAGCAACGAGGAGCCTGGCCAGTGGCTGACGGATCTTGATGTTCGACACGTTCCGCGCGGCGCGGCCCAGCACCACCACCGAGCGCGCGATGTCCATCGACGACTCGAGCTTCCTGTCGATGGCAGAGGTGTCCGACTCAGGGAACGCGCACAGGTGCACGCTCGAAGGCAGGTCGCCGTCTCCCCCACCGCGCAGCCGCCCGTAGATGGCCTCGGACAGGAAGGGCGCCACCGGCGCCATCGCCATTGTTGTCGCAAGCAGCACCTCGCGCAGAGTCGAGTATGCGGCCTTCTTGTCCTCGTCCATCTCGCCCTTCCAGAACCTGGCGCGCGACAGACGCACGTACCAGTTGGAGAGGTCCTCAAGGACGAACTGCTGCAGCTTCCTGACCGCCTTCGTCGATGGTCGGCCTGTCCTTCAGGGGCGCGAAGTGCTCATCCGGGTCGTAGCCGTCTATGTTCGCGTAGAGCGCGAAGAAGCCGTACGTGTTCCTGAGCGTGTCGAGCACCTTGCTCGCCACTTCCTTGACGCCGCCCACGTCGAACCTGGTCGGGACCCACGGCGGGCTCGTCGACATCAGATACCAGCGGAGCGCGTCGGCGCCTTGTTCCGCCATGATCCCGAAGCTGTCGACGACGTTGCCGACCGACTTGCTCATCTTCTTACCGTGCTCGTCTAAGACCATGTCGTTCACGACGCAGCGTCTAAAAGATGACGTCCCGGATACGATGGTCGAGATCGCCAGCAGCGAGTAGAACCATCCCCTGGTCTGGTCGACGCCCTCGGCGATGAAGTCCGCCGGGAAGCTCCTCTCGAACTGCTCCACATTCTCGAAGGGCCAGTGCCACTGCGCGTACGGCATGCTGCCGGTGTCGAACCAGCAGTCTACGACCTCCGGCGTGCGCGTCATCACGCCGCCGCACTCGCCGCACGTGAGCTTCACGTCGTCGACGGCGGGTTTGTGGAGGTCGACTTCGGAGGGCACGGTGTCCCCGCCCCGTTCGCGGAGCTCCGCGATGCTGCCGATGCAGTCCTGATGCTCGCACTCCTCGCAGACCCAGATGTTCAGCGGCGTGCCCCAGTAGCGGTCGCGCGAGACGGCCCAGTCGACGTTGTTCTCGAGCCAGTCGCCGAGCCTGTTGGCGCCGATCTCCTTGGGGTGCCATTTGATCCTGGCATTGTTCGCGAGCATCTCGCTCTTGAACTGCGTCGTCCGCACGTACCACGAATGCCGCGCGTAGTACACCAGCGGCGAGTCGCACCGCCAGCAGAAGGGGTAGGTGTGCGTGACGGTGGCGCTCTTGTAGAGCAGGCCGCGCTCGTCCAGGTCCTCCATGATGAGCGGGTCGGCGTCCTTGATGAACATCCCGGCCCATGGCTTCACCTCGGCGGTGAAGCTGCCAGTGTCGTCGACGGGCTGAACGAACGGCAGGTCGTGCTCGATGCCGGCGCGATAGTCGTCCTCGCCGAACGCCGGCGCCGTGTGTACGATGCCGGTGCCATCCTCGAGCGTGACGAAGTCACCGCCGATCACATACCAGGCCTTCTTGTCGACGGGCACGAACGTGTAGAGCGGCTCGTACTCCTTGCCGATGAGGTCGAGGCCCATGTAGCTCTCGAGGACCTCGTACTCCTCGTCCAGCACTGACAGAAGCGCCTCGGCCAGTATGAGGTTCTCGCCCCCTGACTTCACCTTGACGTAGCTCTCGGTCGGCGCGACGGCCAGCGCGACGTTGGATATCAGCGTCCACGGCGTCGTCGTCCACACGAGGAAGGACGTGTCGGGGGCATCCGTCAGCTTCATCCTGATGAAGACCGACGGGTCGACGGCGTCCCTGTAGCCCTGGGCGACCTCATGGCTCGAGAGCGGCGTCCCGCAGCGCGGGCAGTACGGCAGGATCTTGTGGCCCTTGTAGATGAGGTCGCGATCCCACATCAGCTTGAGGATGTGCCAGACCGATTCCACGTAGTCGTTGGTGCACGTGACGTACGGGTCGGACAGGTCGACCCAGTAGCCCATGCGGCGGGTCAGTTGCTCCCACTCGTCCTTGTAGGTGAACACGCTGTGCAGGCACTTCTCGGTGAACTCGGCGACGCCGTACTTCTCGATGTCTTCCTTGCTCTCGAGGTTGAGCTGCTTCTCGACCCCGATCTCGACCGGCAGGCCGTGCGTGTCCCACCCGGCCTTCCGCTCGACAAGGAAACCCCTCATCGTCTTGTAGCGGCAGATGGTGTCCTTCACGGTGCGCGCGAGAACGTGATGCGTTCCCGGGTGGCCGTTCGCCGTGGGAGGACCCTCGAAGAAAACGAACCTCGGGGCGTCCGGACGCTCCTCCGTACTCCTCCGGAAGGTGTCGTCACTATCCCAGAACTCGAGGACTTCCTGCTCGATGTCCGGTAGGGACTGGCTCTTCTGTAGTTCCCTGAAACTCATGCTCTCCTCTTGCGGCGCCCCTCGCCGTGTGTCGACACGGCCACCGGGCGTCCTACATCTCTCTGATCAGACGGAAGACCAGCTGGGTCAGCTTGGGTTCGGCGCCGGCAGCAACCTTGAGTATCTCCTCGTGGCTTGCGGGCTTGAGAGCGTCCGCCAAGCATATGTCGGTGATCACGGCCAGACCCACAACTCGCATGCCACCGTGTATGGCCACGATGTTCTCGGCGACCATCGACATACTGACGACGTCCCCGCCGATGGTGGTCAGGTAACGGTACTCCGCCGCCGTCTCGAGGTTCGGCCCGGCAACGCCCACGAAGACGCCCTTCCTCAGGCGGATCTTCTCATCCAGCGCGATATCTTCAGCGAGGCGGACGAACTCACGGTCGTATGGCTCGGACATGTCGGGGAAGCGGGGTCCCAGCGACTCCTCGTTGGGACCAATGAGCGGGTTGTCGCCCGTCAGGTTGATCTGGTCGACGATGGCCACGATGTCGCCCTTCTCATAGAGCGGGTTCATACCACCCGAGGCACAGGTCAGGATGAGCTTCCCGGCGCCCAGCGCACGCAGCACGCGGGTCGGGAAGGTCACCTCCTGCATCGTGTAGCCTTCGTAATAATGGACGCGCCCGTTCATCAGCGCCACGGGCTTGCCGCTGACGGTCCCGAGCACCAGCTCGCCGGCGTGGCCTTCCACACCCGACTGAGGGAAGTGCGGGATGTCACCGAATGGAATGGTGGCGTCCTCTTCCATGCGGCTCGAGAGGTTGCCCAGACCGCTTCCCAGAACAACGGCGACCTCGGGCACGAGCGCGGACTGTTTGCGTATGAACGCGACGGCCTCGTCTATCTTCTGCGTCAGCTTGAGTGTATCTGCCATGAGTATCTCGATCCTCCGGTACTGGTTACGTGCTCACTGCCTAAGGGTGCGGTCTGTTGCGACGCCGCGCGGCGCTGTTCGATCCCGCGGCGGCCTTAGCCCGCGCGGCGCTGTTCGGTCCCGCGGCGGCCTTAGCCCGCGCGGGTCAGGCTCGCGCCTACTCGAGACGAGCCGCCAGCTGGTAGAGCGTCGCCACCAGGAACCTCTGTATGAAGTAGATAGCGAAGAACGCCAGCATAGGCGAAAGGTCGAACCCTCCCTGAACGACGAACGGCAGCTTCCTCCTGAGCCAGGCCAGGAGCGGGTGCGTTATCTGCCTCAGGAACATCACCGCCGGGTGCGCGGATCGCGGCGCGAACCACGAGACGATCACCACGATGAAGAGCGCTATCATATAGAGGAGCAGCGCGATGTCGATAATGGTGGCGATGGCGCCTATGAGATTACCCAGTGCGAACATGGTCTCTACCCCCGCTCCCCGAAAATCGCTCTGCCTACCCGCACGATCGTGGCGCCTTCCTCGATGGCCACCTCATAGTCGTTGGTCATGCCCATCGAGAGGTGCTCCATCGAGACGCCCGGGATGACTCTCTCCTCTATGGTGTTTCTCAGCTCCCGAAGCCGCCTGAAGCACGGGCGGACGTCCTCGGGGTCCGGCAGGAACGCGCCGATGGTCATGAGCCCAAGGATCCGGAGCCCCGGCAGGTCGGCCATCTCCTCGATGGCCTCTACCGTTTCATCAGGCCCAAGCCCGAACTTCGTCTCCTCGCCGGAGGTGTTCACCTCGACCAGCACGTCGATCTCAGCGCCTGTCGACTCGCAGGCGGTGGAGATCTCACGAGCCAGCCGGACGCTGTCCACCGACTGGATCATATCGAAGAGCGGCAGCGCCTTCCTGACCTTGTTGGTCTGAAGGTGCCCCACCAGGTGCTTCTCGACGGGTGGAAGCCCTCCTTTGAACTTCCGCTCAGCCTCCTGAACCCGGTTCTCCCCGATGCAGATAGCCCCCGCCTCGATGGCCTCAATGATGCGAGCCGGCTCGACCGTCTTCGTGACGGTCACCAGCTTGACGTCACCGGGATCTCTGAGCGCCCGGGCCGCTGCGGCTTCGATGCGGCCGAGAACCTCCCTGACGTTGTCGGCGATGGCCATGGTACTGTCTCCCGCGCGAGTTCAGTAGAACCATGTATTATAGCCCCACGTCCGGGGGTCGGCAACGCAAAACGGCCGCCGCGGCACTCGCCGGAACACGCAGGCGGGCCCAGGACAGCCCGAGAACACCCGTTGTACGGGCTTTTCCACTTGCCCGGCGTCAGCAGGAATGCTAGCCTCTTGGGACTGGTGGCTCATGTGGGAGAACGTGTAGATACGCACCTCCGTGCCGTCTGTGGGGCCCGACGGGGCAGTCGGGCCGGAGACGGGGAAGCCGCGGACACGCCAGAGACCTGGAGGAGAACCGAATGGGCAAGACAGTTGCGAGCGACTTCAAACCACGGGTTCTGGTCTTCTGCTGCAACTGGTGCGCGTACGCCGGCGCCGATCTGGCAGGCGTCTCCAGACTCAAGATAACTCCGTATTTCCGGGTTATCAGAACCATGTGCTCGGGCCGCGTCGATCCGGAGCT
>JALGZG010000086.1 GCA_025782345.1 bacterium
CGATGCCGGGCAGCACGAAGAGCCCGGAGCTTATCATCGCCCCGGACGCGATGCAGAAGATAGCCAGAACCCCGAGTTCCTTGCGGAGCTTTCCCTCTTGCGCAAGCGGATCTAGCTCGGCGCCGTCTCGGCGGCCCGCCGTTAGAGAACCCAGTGTCAGCAAGCGCCCTCCCTGATTGTGTCAGCTGTTCTCGTCAGTCCTCGTCAGTCCTCGTCGCCAACCGCTTCGTCGTCCACGATCTCTGCGTCCTCCACCGCGACCGCGGAAAGCGCGAGGATGGCCTCGGACTGCGAGTCCGGCAGCTCCTCTACACCCCGGAGCTTTCTCTCGATGGCACGCGTCCGAACCCCCGTTGCCTCAACCGTCTTGCTTGCCGTGGCGAGCTGCCTCTCGCTCGACCGCTTCTCGATGGCCAGCGTGCGGAAGCCCATCCGCAGGCTGCTCAGTATCGCGGCGAGCGTGGTCGGTCCCGCAACAACGATCCTGTGCGTCCGCATCAGCTCGTCGAGAAACCCGGGCTGGCGCAGCACCTCCGCGTAGAGCCCCTCGGTCGGCAGGAACATGATGGCGAAGTCCGTGGTGTCGGGTGGGCTGATGTACTTCTCCGAAATGTCCTTCGCGCACTTCTTCACGGACCTGATCAGGCTCTGCGTTGCCTCCTTGACCGCCTCGGCGTCACCCGCGTCCGCGGCGTCAACCAGACGCACGTAATCCTCCTGCGGGAACTTCGAATCGATAGGCAACCACACGCACTTGTCCGTGTCCACGTCAGAACCGGGAAGGCGAACCGCAAACTCCACGTTCTCTCCGGAATCGGGCTTGGTTCGCACGTTGGTACCGTACTGATTGACGGTGAGCATCTCCTCGAGGATAGCGCCAAGCTGAACCTCCCCGAGGATGCCCCGCGTCTTGACGTTCGAGAGGACCTTCTTGAGATCGCCGACGCCCGTGGCGAGACTCCGCATCTCCCCCAGGCCGCTCTGAACGGCCTCGAGCTGGTCGCTCACCAACTTGAACGACTCACCGAGCCGCTTCTCGAGAGTGTCGTGGAGCTTCTCGTCAACGGTCCTGCGCATCTCCTCGAGCTTGGCCTCGTTGCTCTCGCGCAGCTGGTTCAGCTTCGCATCGACGGTCTCGCGCAGCTTCTCGAACCGCTCCTCGTTGGCACCGGCGAGTTCCTTGATCTCCTTCGCGACCAGCGCAAGCGCGTCACCCTGCCCTTTCCCCAGTTCCCCGATCGTCTTCACGACCAGCGCGGCGCTCGCCGTCTGCGAATTGGTCATCTCCTCGCGCAGCCTGCCGGCGGTGCCGGCGGACTCCTCCCGCGCGGCCCTCAGTTCATCACGGCCTGCTCCACGCCGGAGCCCTGACCTCCCGTCCTGCGCAGGAGGACTGCCAGCACCCCGACCGCAACAAGCAGCAGAGCGAGACAGAGTATGACCAGAATCTGCATGAGTGGATGTCCTTCCCTCTGCCGCCCGGAGTCGCGGCGATCTCCCCGCCCCCGACCGTCGATTCCTACTCGATCCTGCGAATCTCTATCAGATTCGTGGTTCCGGGAACGAACAGCGAGCTGCCCGCCGTCCAGACCACCAGATCGCCCGCTTCAAGCAGTCCCTGAGACTTGAGCATCTCGCTGCACGCCCCGAAGACGCTCTCGGTATCGCGGAGGAGCGCATCCTCGCCCTCGGCCATTCTGCCGACGTTCACGGGCCACGCTCGAGGCCGCCGACATCTCGTCCGTGATCCTCTGCGTCAGACATCGCTCGAGCTTGTCGGTGTACATCGCTTCGAGCCACTCGTCACCGCGCGCACGCGCGATCGCCGCGGTCAGCCTCTCCTGCATTCTCGGGATCTCGGCCGCAGAGTCGAACACGAGATCGTGACTGCGCCGCTCCGCAAGCCGCCGCTTCTCCGCCTCTTCGACCGGGCCGAATCGGCGTGTGCCCTCCAGATGCTCCTCCGCCGCCTCCGCGATCTCGGCCATGGTGGCCACCGCCTGGAACGGATACCGGCCCGACGCCGTCTCGTCCGAGAGCATCACGGCGTCAGTCCCATCGAGTATGGCATTGAACACGTCGCTGGCCTCGGCCCGAGTCGGCTCCGGCTCATCGACCATGCTGCTCAACATCTGGGTTGCCGTTATCACCGGCTTCCCGCGCAGATTGCACAGCCTGATGAGGCGTTTCTGGAAGCCGGGCACGTTGTGCGGCCCGATCTGGAGCGCGAGGTCACCGCGCGCGACCATCGCGCCGTCCGCCACGTCCAGAATGCGTTCGATGTCCTCGGTGGCGTCCTTCGTCTCGATCTTGGCGATGATGTGCGGCGCGAAGTTCCGCGCCTCGCGCATCAACCCGTCTTCCCCAAGGTGCCCGAACCGTGGTCGCAGACGCTCAAGAACGCGCTCCTCGACGTAGCGCTTCGCCCGCTCGACGTCCTCGGCGCTTCTGACGAACGAGACGGCGATGAACGCGAGGAAGCTGCCCGTGCTTGCGCTGTCCCAGGGGTGCTCCTCCCAATCGATGCCGTGCTCGAGCAGGAAGTCGACGGCCCGCTCGTCGTCCTCGCGGAACGTCCTGAGGTCGAGCGACAGGCCCTTGAAGGTGACGCCCTTCCGCTCCCTCAACCACCCGTCGTCCTCGGACACGCAGATGATCGCATCTTCCGTGACGTCAGTCAGCCTGAGCGTCGCCGTGCCGTCTCCGATGGAAACGAGGGGCCGCTCCTCCCTCGCTGCGTATCCGCGAAGACGCTCGGCGATCCCCGGGTCCTCCTCCACGACCGGCTTCCCGTACACGCAGATGGTCGGCGCGCTGCGATCTCCCGCGAGCCTGAGCTCGACACGCTGCCCGGCGCTCAACGCGATCCCCTCGCCTACACCCACCAACCTCAGCTTGGGTCCGGGGAGGTCGCCCAGCACGGCGAGGTTGCGGAACCGCTGCCGTTGGTCCTTGAGAAGGCTCAGGATCTTCAGTTCCTTGCAATCGGGGTCGGGGGTCCCGTCGTCCGCCGGCTGGTAGAAGGACATGTTGATGCGGAGCACGTCGATCAGGTACCCGTCGTCACGTTCGAACCACCCCAGGAACCGCTCCCAGTCGTCGGCACTCCCTCCGAAGGGTACGGTCTCGACGCCGCCCGGGCCGCACATCTCATGCGTGAGCGCCCCAACCGTGGCCACTATCTTGGTCCTGAGTGGCTTTCCGTCTTTCCGCCTGTGCATCCGCATCCCCTCTTCCGTCTGCCGAGCCGTCTGCCGAGCCGTCAGCCCCCCCCCGGAGAGCCGAGTTCCGGCTACGCCTCCCCCGCGGGGACTCTGCTCGTCACCTCGAACACGCTCCAGTCTTTGTCGAGCCAGAGCCCAAGAACCAGCGCATTGGGAAAACGCCCGTCGATGAAGTCCACGGCCTCCTCAAGCTGACGTCTCTGCGTGGTCTCGTCCGCCGGGTTCCCTCCGCAGTCATCGTGAGCGACGACCGCGACGATCTTCGAACCGTGCTTCTCAGTGGAGACCGCCACCCGCTTTACTATCGACTCGCTTACCGTCTCGTCGACCGGTTTGGCAAGGCTCTTGACCGGCCCGGTCTCGGTGACCGAGTCCACGTAGAGAACCTCGAACCGATCCTGAAGGTAGCGTATGACGGGAAGCTGAACCCTCCCGTCCATGCAGTTGACTACGGTACAGAACGACAATCGACGCCCCTTTCCATATCTGTGGTGGCGCTGACCGGCCCTGTCGCTGCGAGGTCGCGCCGCCCAACCGGAACACAACCTGAGCGGGACGCTCTCACCCGGCGTCTCGCTCGCACGGCTCCACGTGCACGATGGCTTCCGCGACGTCGCATCCGCAGTCCAGAAGCCGCGCCTGAACCTCGGTGGCGATGTCGTGCCCCTCGCCCACGGTCAGCGTGGGGTCCACGTGAACGTGCACGTCCAGCATGATGGAGCCGCCCATCATCCGCAGACGCAGCGCGTGGAACTCCACCACGCCGGGAGTGCCCGCCACGGCCCGCTCTATCCGTTCGCTCACTGCTCTGGCCGGCGCCACATCGATAAGCTCGGCCACGCTCTCACGGATGATACGCACGGCCGTTACACCGAGGAACGCCGACAGCACGACCGCGGTGAGGTGGTCCAGAAACGCCCATTCGGGACCACCGAAGGCGACCCCCGCGAGACCCGCGGCCGCCGCCATCGATGTGAACGCATCGGTACGATGGTGCCATGCATTCGCCACGATCGACCTGTCGCCGGCCTCGCGCCCCACCTTCAGGGTCAGGCGATAGAGCAGCTCCTTCGGAGCGATCGACACGAGCGCCACCCAGAACGGCACCATACCGAGCGTTCCGTTGTGCGGCGTCCTGAACGTCCCGATGGCATTGTAGACTATCCAACCCGCCGATGCCAGCAGCGCCGTCCCGACGAACAACGTCACCAGAGTCGTGACACGCCCGTGTCCGTAGTGATGGTCCTCGTCGGGCGGCCTCCCGGAAATGCGAAGACCGACAAGCACGGCGGAATCCGTGACGAGATCGGACACACTGTGCAGCCCGTCCGCCAGCAGAGCCTGGCTCCGTAGCGTCAGACCGACCCACATCTTCGCCAGCGCGAGCAGCACGTTGACGCAGAGACCCACCCACGTCACGCCGCCGGGTGTCATCACGCCGCTGCCGCCGCCTGGTGAAGGAACACACGGTGCCGCTCGTCCCCGCATGCCTCCTCCTGAAATGCGTCGTCAGTAACCAGTGTCTCGAAGAACCGCAGCCACGTCCGCATGAGGCCAAGCACCGGCCTCACAGAGAACGCGGCGGAGTTGAAGTACGGACGGATCCGCTCGCCCTCGATGAACGACTCGACCGTAAACGAGTCAGGCGGCTCACCAACGGCCGCAAAAACACCGCCCCAAAAGGCGTCAGGCACCTCGCCCTTGGGATCCCCCTCGACGACCCAGAAGGGGCAGTTCCGCAGCTCTCCTCCGAACGCGCGTATGCTGTCCAGGAGGAGCCTCGCGCACCGCACCTGGCGGCGTGAGCCGCCACAGGTGAAGAAGGCGGTGTTCCCTCTGGGACCGTCGCTCAAGTCCGCCCTCCAGGTCGTGGCCGGTGCAGGCACACCCTGCACGTCCCGAAAGCTCAGTTCACAGACATCCGGAAGAGTTCAAACAGCGGGCTCCAAGGGCCCGGCCGATGGAACCCGGGGCACATGGTCAATCCCAACCGGAGATCTCTATGTCCAGGCCCGAGAGAAGCGACATGGCCTCCGGGAGAGAGAAGCGGGCGCCCTTGAGCGTGTTCTCCGCGGGGACGATCCTGTAGTTGCGGGCGCTCTCAAGATTCGCACCCGTCAGATTCGTGCGGCCGAACTGTGCCCCGGTCAGATCGGTGCCCGAGAAGTCCGCCTTCGACAGGTCCGCCTCCCTGAAGTCAACGTCCTTCGCGGCGCACTCGGTGAAGCGAACACCCTTGAGCTCCAGCCCGAGAAAGATCGAGTGGTCGAGGACGCACTTCTCGAACCGCACGGGCACAAGCAGCCTCACCCTCGGCCAGCGCGCTTCGGTCCAGTTGACGCCGATGATCTTCGAGTCCTCGAATCGAGTCGACGAGAACACGCTGTGCGGCAGCTTGACCAGACTGAGGTCGCACTCCACGAAGACACATTCGTCGAACACGCACGCCCGAAGCACAGACTCGATGAAGCAGCACCGCACGAAGCTGCACTCCCGGAACTCAGCAGATACCACATCGTTCTGCTCAAGGCGCACCTGTTCGAAGGTCTGCTCGGCGTAGGTGCTCTTCGAGTGGATGGCGCAGTCGCCTCGCACTGGTCTATTCCTCGCTCGAGGGTGGCCCCAGACTACACCGACCGACCGCGCATTTCCCACAGACCTCCGCGAGCTCGAGATCGCTCAATCGCCTCGCGACCGCCTGGCATCGATTCCAACAAAGCTCCCTGTCGAGATCCCCGGCGCCGTTCAGGGCGCCCACGGGACATCTGGTCACGCAGTCCTTGCACGTCCCACCGCTCTTGTTCACGCAGAGTTCACGCAGAGACCGATGACTGGGCTCGAGGACAGCATCGGTCACCAGACTCCCGAACCGCCCGGCACAGCCCGCCTCGGTGATCACCATGTGGTGGAGCCCGAAGCGCCCGAGCCCGGCGATGACCGCGACGCTCTTGTGTGACCAGCCGCTCACGAGTGTCTCGCGGTCGAAGTTGCCGGTGGCCGGCACAGACACCGACGCGAATCCCGCGCCGCGGAGTTCCTCATCCAGCCTCTCGCAGACCCTTCCTATGAGGTCGTTCGTCTCCAGGTAGGCGACCGCCCACTCGCGGGCGACGCGTCCCTTCCTCACCCTGTTCGCCTCCACGACCGCCGCCCCGAACGGCAGGAAGAAAGACACCACGGACGCAGCGCCGGGTAGAAGGTCCGCGGGCAGCATGTGATCGGGGCCCACCTGCCGCTTCAGATCCTCGAACGCCGGGTCGTCAGCGGCAGCGAACCCGACCAAAGCCGGTCGATACGGCGTGGCGGTGTCCGCGTCGGCGACGACGGAACGCACTGTCCGCGTGATGAGCTCCCGGATCTGCGGCTCACTTCTGCTGCGGCCGCCGTCCTCCTGCGATGCGCCCATAATGAACTCCTGCTCCGACGTCCGTTCGCTCACGGCTCTTGCTCTCCGCGCGCCCCGGATTCAGCCGACCCCGCCTCCTCCTCGCGCTCCATCTCTCGCAGCAGGTGCCAGCTACCCTTCCGGTCCTGCGTATCCGTGGGAGCTCGGTCGTAGTAGAGGTCGAACACGCGGCCGTCGTCGGTCCTCACTCGGAAGTAGTAGCGTCCAACGCCGCGCGAGCCGCGTTTTTCCGCCGCCGCGAGATGAGAGTCACGCATGTTGTGCGCCATCTTGCCCCGGCGCGCGTAGTCCCGCCACTCGCGGCTGCACTCCTTTATCCGATACGCGCGGCCGCGCCACTCAAAGCCGCTCGGGCACAGTGGCCGCTTCTCGAACCCTCTCTCCTCCTCGAAGAAGGGCTCGACTCTCTCACTGATGAAGCTGAGTGCTTTGTCTTCCACGCCACCCTCGGTCCGCCCTCGAAAGGCAACGGGTCGACGCCAGTTCTGTCGCCGACCCGCTGCCATAACATCGATCCGCCTGTGCGATCGGAGCCTCGCCGTTGGCCGCGGCGCTTCCGTGCCCTCGCATCGGCCACCGGCGCTCCTCCGGGTCAGCTCACGGTGCCCGGGCGCCCGCCGCCGAAGACGTTCGTCAGCCACGCTATGCAGGTCTTGCGCACAACGCGCTCGTGAAGCCGCGTCGCCCTGCGCCACAGGACGGGCATCGAGAGGAGCAGCAGCCCCTCTACAACGAGACGTTTGGGGACGAGATCGGCCGCGTAAGCAAGCAGATTGATGACGGCAAGTATGAAGAAGCCGAACGCAAGAACCAGGCACAGCCGTCTCTCGGCTCTGAGCGCCAGCAGGCGGCTGCCGCTGTAGTGATCGACGAGCGCCACCTGCTCGGCCATCAGGCCGGTGTCGGGAAAGCCATCCGGCGAGAGCGCGACCGGCTCCCGTCCGACCGCCTCCAGAGCCCGGCTGTGGTCGTCCAGACACTCCCTCTTGAACCCCGCTGCGAGATGCTCGTCCCTGCGCTGCAACACTCGCCCCGCCAGGAGCTCGCCGAGCTCACCGAGAATCAGCCCGATGAGGTAGGCAACAAGCAGGCCGATGGCGAAGCGGCAGACCCAGGAGTGCCCCTGTTCGCATATCACGCCAAAGGCGAAGTTGATTCCCCTCGATGGCCCGTGCCTGAGATAGAGAGCTCCCAGCACGACCGCGGAGCCGGGAACGACGCGGGCCAGGAAATCGTAGTACACCTGCGGTATCCACCCCGACATGGCTGAGTCTCCTGTCCGGTTGACGATGCCAGAAGCTGTCCGTATCGAAGGTACAACGCCGGAGCCCTGGTGTCATCAAGTAAACGAGAGGCCCCGATAGGGCCCCACCGGGGCCTCGACGCGAGGTCCCGCCGCGTTGAGGCGAATCGCTCAGCTCTTGCCGCCTCCGTGACCCCGCCTGCCCCGCTCACGGGCGGTGCTGTCGTCGACATCGTCCTGCCAGCCCGAGCGGACGTCTTCGCGGCTGTCGTACCTGCCGATGTACGGCTTGATGTCCAGAAGCGGAGTGCCATCCAGCACGTCGACGTCCTCGATGTGCAGCACGGCTCCCTCTCTTCGCAGTAGTCTGACCAGACTCATCCCCAAGGCATTGGGCCGGCACGGAGCTCGTGTGGCGAACACGCCGCGCTCCGTGTCCGCGAGGTACGGCACCACCGAGAGCCGGGGCCCCTTCGCGCGGTCGAAGACGTAGAGCAGATAGACGTAGGAGAACCCCTCGATGTCGCGCAGCCCCTCCTCGTACTCGGCCAGGAGTTCGACACGGCCGGCCACGCCTCTGGCAAAAACCGGCTGAATGGGAGTGTCTTCCTGCTTCGTGTGGGGGCTTCGAATGACCCCGATCGGTTTGTACGTAACGTCCTTCACCGGCATCGCCTCCCGCCCGGTCGGCTCGCCGGGGTGCGCGCGCCCAGCCACGTCGATATCTCCTCAAGCACCACGGCCTTCTCCGGCTCGTTCATTATCTCGTGGAACAGCCCATCGTAGACCCTCAGCGACTTGTCGTTCGAACGGGCGCTCGCGTACAACCGTCTGCTTCCTTCCACCTCGGCGACCTGGCCCCGCCCCCCGTGCACGACCAGCAGCGGCAGCTCGATGCTGTCCATCCGCCCCTGAACGTAGCGGATCGCCCGGATGATCTCTGAAGCGGTCCTGGCCGGTGTGCGACCGTGGAAGACCAACCCGTCGTCCCGGTAGGCCTGAACGACACCCGCATCGCGCGACAGCGACTCGCTGCGAAACCTGACCGTCGGGAAGCTCGGAAGCAGCACCAGTCCACACAGCGACGCTGCTCTCTCGATGACCAACAGAGCGCTGATCAGCCCTCCCATGCTGTGGCCCATCAGGAAGACCGGGTGATCCGGCCACCTGCGTTCGGCCACCAGCAGAGCCGCCTCCACGTCGGTCAGATACTCCGCGAAGGACCTGACGAAGCAGCGCTTCCCTTCGGAACGGCCGTGACCCCGCAGGTCCAGCGTCTGCACCGCGTACCCGTCGCGCGCCAGCCGGCGAGCCGTCGATTCATACCGCGTGCTGTGTTCCGCGTAGCCGTGAACGAGCACGACCACCGCTCCGGGCTCGGCGGGAGCCCACGACTGCTCGAACAGCGCAAGGCCGTCGCTCGTGTGGACGCGACCTTGGCGATGCTCGACACGGTGCTCGACACGATGCTCGGCCTGTGCCTCGGGATGCACCATCTTCCTGATCCGGGTTGGCGGGTAGGCGTCGAGACGACACGGGGCCCCAAGAAACCGGCTTGACACCGGCTGTTCTACAGTGACTTGACACGTCCCCAAGTGGTCGTCCGGACCGGAGTCGGCCCGCAGCCTACGCCCAGCGCGCCGATCCCACCACAGTTCGGGTTGCTCTCAGGCGCACACGGCGAGTCGCTGTGCAGTGAGTAGCGCTCTGACGGATTCGCGTGGTAGCAGAACAGAGGATCCTCCCCGATGTTGCCGTCGACGCCGTTCTGCCCCGAGATGCAGCCGGTCCAGTCCCCATCTTCGTTCCCGAAGACATCGCAGCAGCTGAAGAGCACGGTGCCTCCAGGCTGAGAGCATACGACGGCTTCTCCCTTGTAGCCGAACGCTACGATGCTCCTCTCTCCGATCAGCGTCGAGGACCCGTCGACGTAGATGCCGCAGCCGGCGACGCCCATGTTGCCCACGAGCGTGCACCTCTCGATCGTCATGGTCGAGGTAGTGAGGCACGCCAGCGCACCTCCCGAATCCCCCGCGTTCTCCAGTAACAGGCATCCGCTCAACTCCGGAGCGGAACCGTCCGAGCACGAGACCGCTCCTCCCATGTCCGATGAGTTCCCGGAGAACAGGCAGCGTCTGACGGTGGGTGCAGCACCCTGCGAGCAATAGAGCGCGCCGCCTTCTCCCTCGAGGGCCAGCTCGGATGAATTTCCGTGGAAGACGCAATCAGCGATGAGCGGAGAGGCCGCGCTGCAGGCCACGGCTCCGCCCACGCCGACGGTCCGATTCCCGGAGAACTCGCAATTCCTCATGGTCGGCGAGGCGCCCTTGCAGTACACGGCG
>JALGZG010000358.1 GCA_025782345.1 bacterium
CGAGGGACTCGCCAAGGGCGTGTCATCGGTGGTCACGTTCGATGCTGACGCGCTGGAGTTCCTGTCGGCCGTCCAGGGCGATCCGGCGGACGAGAGCTTCTTCTTCACAAGAGACGAAGCGGGCCGATTGCTTGTTGACTTCGCGGTCCTCGGGTCCGAAGCGACCATGCCTGGAACCTGTGTGGTGGCGACATTGCGGTTCCGGGTGAGCACGGACGAGCCGTCCGCACTGGACATCGAGAAAGTAGTTCTCCGGGATCTCTGGAACTCCGACATCACCTGTCTGACATCCGGTCTAGAGCTCAGCGGCGATGAAGAGGTGCCGTTGAGGCTGCGCCTGGGTCAGAATGTGCCGAACCCGTTCAATCCAAGAACGGCCATTGCGTTCGATGTGCCCGAAAGGTGCGGCGTGACATTGCGCGTCTACGGTGTGGACGGTCGCGAGGTCGCGACTCTCGTTGACGAGCCACGCGACGCCGGCGCCTACGAGATTCTCTGGGACGGGACCGATGACCGTGGGGCCGACGCGGCCAGCGGCGTCTACTTCTACGTGCTCGACGCCGGAGGCCTGAGGCTGACGCAGAAGATGGTTCTGATGAGATAGTAGTGGTACTGGCCTCTCCTGCACCGCTCTCCAGGAGGGTTGGGGCGGCCCGGGCTCCTGCGGTTTGAGGATCTGCCCCGAGCCGCAGTCCGGGTCCGCCCTGCCAGTCCACGTCCGCACGCCGACGAACGGAGTCCGAGCGCGCGGCAGAAAGGGAGTGATGAGAATGCGTTTCGTCGTGATCATGATGGCGATCCTGGTCCTGGCCGCACCGGCATGGTCCGCTCCCACCGTGTACTTCGAGCCCGCAATCACGGACGTAGAGCAGGGGCAGGCCTTCTCAGTCGGCATCAGGGTTGATGCGGGGACGGACACGCTCACGTGCTTCCTCGTTGAGTTCACGTTCGACGCGTCTGTGATCGAGCTTCTCTCGGCGGAAGAGGGCACGCTGTTCGCCGCTTTCACTCCTGCAACGATGTGACGCTCGGCTTCGATGCATTCGTCATGTGCCCCGGTGAGCTGGTTCACCTGGAATTCCACGCCGTCGCAGAGGGTGCGACGCCGCTTTCGATCACTGCGGTCGACCTGCGCGACATCAGACGTGATCCCATTCTACCGGTCTTCACCGAGGGGGGTTCCGTGACGGTCGGACCGGGGACGGGCATCGACGATGGGATGCAGGACGTCGCCGGTCCGGTTCTGCGCTGCTACCCGAATCCGTTCTCGCGGCAGACATCGCTCGAGTTCCGCTCGTGTGGCGCCGCGGGAACCGTTGACGTGGCCGTACACGACCTCGCCGGGCGCGTGGTGGCAAGACCTGCCGTGGTTGGGTCTGGATCTGGACTGAACTCCGGCCTGTGGCGCGGCACCGCGTGTGACGGCCGTCCGTTGCCGGGCGGTGTCTACTTCGTGGTGGCATCTGGCCCGACAGGAGAGGCGAGAGCGCGGGTAACACTTGTCAGATAGTGATTGTTCGCTCGAGGAACGCGCGGTCGCGGGCGGACCGCTTGGGAGGGACTCATGAAGGGAATGCGCAGGGAAGCTGTGTGTCTGGCGGTTCTTCTCGCCGTACTGCTGGCCTCAACAGCCGGCGCTGATCCAACCGTGTACATCGATCCTGCGCTGACGGAAGTATTGACCGGTGACGATTTCTGGGTGGACGTGTCCGTTAACGCGGAGCTCGTGGGGTTGACCGGTTACGATCTGACCGTCGACTACGACGAAAGCGTGCTGGAAGTCCTGGGTGTGGTGGAGGGGGCGCTTCCCCAGAGCTCGGGTTCGTCGTTCTTCTACTGGATGCCCGGTCCTTCTCCGGAGAACGCGATCGTCATCAACGGTGCGGTGCTGGGCGGTTCTGTCGATGGACCCGGTGTGCTTGCACGTCTTCATTTCTCTGCCCTGGGCCCCGTCTGGAGTCCGCTCGAGTTCCTGAGCTTCGAGCTGAGGGACATTGAGAACGCACCCATACCGGTGACTGCCGTAGATGGTCACGTGCTCGTCACGAATCCTCCTACGATCTACCTGACCCCGGAGCTGGCTGAGGTGGTCGAGGGCTGGATGTTCACGATCGACGTAGCAGTGAATGAATCGATCACTGACCTTACGGGCTACAACCTGAGGATCACGCTGGATTCATCGATCGTCCAGTACGTGGGAGCTGCTGAGGGGCCGCTCCCACCGAGCGGTGGGGATGAGACGTACTTTTTCTGGACCCTCCAGGATGACGACACCCTCATCATCAACGGTGCTGTTCTCGGTGGCTGGGTCGACGGGCCTGGACCGCTGGCGCACATCACTCTCTTTGCGTTGTCCCCGGGCACGACGGACATGGATTTCCTGTCCGTGGAACTCAGAGACATCGACAACAACCCGCTGCCCGCGCTCGATGAAGGCGCCGTAATCATTGTGGAGGAAGGCGGCTCTCCGGTCGACGACACGAGCTGGTCGGTCCTGAAGTCGCTCTATCGCTGATTCTCTGCCCAGCGGTCTCGCCCGTAGCGGACCGCAGGCGCTTCAGACGGGGCCGAGGGAACTCGGCGCCGGGTACCGCCCAACGCCGTGACTCGCATGGACTCTGGTACGTCCGCTCCTGTGGGAGCAGGGCCGCCCGGAGCGAGTCCTTGGTGGGCGGAGGAGGTGATGCGATCGCGTGAGTTCACTGCACGGGATGACGCTTGGGCCGTAGTGGGCCAGGCGCGCGATGCTTTTTCCGTTGGGTTCTCGAGTATGGGGGATTCGAAGATGAAAACGTTGGGAATCGTGATGGCATTTGCGCTGGTGCTCGTGGCTAGCGTCGCGGTTGCTGAGGTGAAGTGGGAGCAGCTTCCGATCGATGGGATTGCCCTGTGGTCACAGTATGACCAGTGCGAGACGTGGACTGCTCAGGCCGCCGACGACTTCCTCTGTGAGGACGGGACCGTAATCACGGCGGTCGAGTGGTGGGGCATCCACGTTCCGGCGGGGGGCGCGACGCCCGCGTCGTTCATGGTCAGGTTCTACTCCGATATTCCGGATCCTGACCCAGCCGACCCAGCCACATGG
>JALGZG010000257.1 GCA_025782345.1 bacterium
GTTCATCGTCATCCCTCTTGTCGTGGTCCTTCTGGGGAGCCTCATCTGGTTGGGGTTCGACGGCGTGTTCGGATTCATTCCGACGGGCATGGGCTTGCTGGGCATCTCAGAGAGCGGGATACGTTCGAGCGCCGTCTGGTCCGGTCCGGCCCATGCCTTCCCGGGGCTCGGGCGCGAGTTCATGCCTCCGCTCGACGAGGGCTCGTTCCTCTGGATGCCGACGACCATGCCTCACGCATCCATCGGTGAAGCGCTCGACGTCCTGCAGAAACAGGACCGCGCGTTCGGCGCGATCCCCGAAGTCGAGAGCGTTGTCGGCAAGATAGGCCGCGTCGACAGCCCGCTCGACCCCGCGCCGATCTCTATGATCGAGACGGTCATCAACTACAAGTCGGAGTACGTCAGCGACGAGCGCGGACGCGTGCTTCTGTTCAGGTACGATCGTAAGAGCGGTGAGTATCCCCGCGACGAGTTCGGCGAGCTGATCCCGGACAGACGGGGGAGACCGTTCCGGCAGTGGCGCCCCGAGATCGAGAGCCCCGATGACATCTGGCAGGAGGTCGTGCGCGCCGGGCGGATTCCCGGCACGACGTCGGCCCCGAAGCTCCAGCCTATCGAGACAAGGCTCGTCATGCTGCAGAGCGGAATGCGTGCGCCGATGGGCGTGAAGGTCAAGGGGCCGGATCTTGAGACCATCGAGAGGGTGGGGCTCGAGATCGAAAAGCTCCTGAAGCAGGTGCCGGGGGTCGAGCCCGGGAGTGTCTTCGCCGACAGAATAGTGGGCAAGCCGTACATCGAGATCGATATCGATCGCGAGGCCATCGCCAGGCACGGTCTGCACGTCGCGGACGTCCAGAGCGTGATCGAGACCGCCGTGGGCGGGCGGAGGGTAACGACAACCGTCGAGGGAAGGGAACGCTACCCCGTCCGCGTGCGCTACGCGCGCGAGCTCAGGGATCGAGTCGAATCGCTCGGCGGCGTTCTCGTTGCGACGCCGGGCGGGGCGCAGGTCCCGCTGCGCGAGCTCTCGGAGATCCTCTACGTTCGTGGGCCCCAGGCAATCAAGAGCGAGGACACCGCGCTCGTCGGGTACGTGACATTCGGAGGCCGCCCGGGCTTCCCCGAGGTCGATGTGGTCGAGATGAGCAGGGCATACCTGGAGGAGATGCGGGCCGACGGCGTGCTCGACGTGCCGGAAGGCGTGAGCTACAGGTTCGCGGGCAGCTACGAGAACCAGGTGCGCGCGCAGAGGAAGCTCGCGGTGGTGCTTCCGCTCGCACTTCTCATCATCTTCATGATCCTCTACCTGCAGTTCAAATCCGTTGCGACGACCCTCATCGTCTTCTCCGGTATCGCCGTGGCGTGGGCGGGTGGTTTCATCCTGCTGTGGCTGTACGGGAAGCCCTGGTTCCTGGACTTCTCGCTCATGGGGGCGAGCATGCGGGACCTGTTCCAGATCCACCCGGTCAACCTGTCGGTCGCCGTGTGGGTCGGCTTCCTCGCGCTGTTCGGTATCGCGTCCGACGACGGAGTCGTGCAGGCGACGTACCTGGACCAGGCGTGCTCATCCCGGGAGCTGTCACGCAACAGCGACGTCCGGAAGGCGGTCATTGAGGGCGCCTCCCGGCGCATACGACCGTGTCTCATGACCAGCGCGACGACTATCCTGGCGCTTCTTCCCGTCCTGACCTCGACGGGAAGGGGGGCGGACGTCATGGTGCCGATGGCGATCCCGTCGTTCGGCGGCATGCTCGTCGTGCTTCTGTCCGTCTTCGTGACGCCCGTTCTGTACAGCTGGGTGAAGGAGCGGCGCCTGGAGTCCTGAGCCTGCCGTCTCGGGCGCGGCGTCTCGTTTCCAGGGCGCCCGTGGAGCAACCACCCGTGGAGCAACCGCGCGCTTGACTTCCCCCCCAATGCCGAATATCATAGTGGTTTGACTAGCAGCCTCACGGGGCGTGGCGCAGCCCGGTTAGCGCGCCTGCTTTGGGAGCAGGAAGTCGGAGGTTCGAATCCTCTCGCCCCGACCAGGGCGCGCCTGTAGCTCAAGTTGGTAGAGCTCTGGATTGTGGTTCCAGCGGTCGCGGGTTCGAGCCCCGTCTTCCACCCCAGATACGCGGATTCGGAGCCGCGGCGTGTCGACGCGCGCCGTGGCCCGGGTCAAGTTGCGGCACGATTCGCTTGCCGCAGCGCCGGTGCGGTGGTAGCGTTGAGCGTGTCCCCGGGCGAGGATGGTGGGAGGAGGTGATGGGGAACGTAGCGTCCGGGAGGGGAATCCCCGAGCAATTGCCGGAAGGTCCCCTTCGGACAGGGCACTCACTCGAGAGCGCGCCTGTTGCACGGACTCAGCACCCCGAGAGAGGATATCTCAATGGCTGGAAGAGGCGTTAACAAGGTCATCCTGATAGGCAATCTGGGCGGAGATCCCGAACTGCGGTCGACACCCGGCGGAACCTCGGTGGCAAGCTTCACACTGGCGACGAACGAGAGCTGGACTGATAAGGACGGCACCAAGCAGGAACGCACCGAGTGGCACCGCATCGTGGTGTGGAGCAGGCTCGCGGAGATCTGCGGGCAGTACCTCCGGAAGGGCTCTCAGGTGTACATTGAGGGTCGGCTCCAGACGCGTAGCTGGGAGGACAAGCAGGGGAACCAGCGGAAGACGACCGAGATCGTCGCGCGCGATATGCAGATGCTCGGTGCGCGCAGCGAGGGCAACGGCGCCCGGTCTGAGGCCGGTGCGGGCACGCCCGAGTTCGCGGCTGAGACGGTCAAGATCGCGGACGACGACCTTCCGTTCTAGCAGCAGACCGACGACCGGACTCCACGGGCGCGAGCGGGCCCGGGGGCGAAGGCCCGACCCGGAGCCCGGACGACATAGCGCCCCTAGCTCAACTAGGCAGAGCAACTGACTCTTAATCAGTAGGTTGAAGGTTCGATTCCTTCGGGGCGTACCAAACGAGGCGGGGCCGGGACTTCGATTCCGGCCCCGTCTCCTTTCTTGTGGCCGCCGTGCATCGAGCCGCGCGGCCAGCAGAGTCGCGGCGTCTCGAACCGCCGCTGTGAGCACGTTACGCTGGTTTTGCCTCTGTGAGTTGACACGCTCCAGAACCTCCGATAAACTCAGCGGTTATGCACATTCTCTTCGTACATAGAGGGATGGTGCCGGAGCGAGTGGGGGGCACCTACAGCTACATCTACGAGCTCGGTCGCGGTCTGGCGGCTCGTGGCCACGACGTGGATGTCATCGTGGCCACGCGTGAACCGGTGGCGCCCCCGCCCTTCGATTTCGAGGGGATGACCGTCCACACCTACACCTACAAGAAGCTCAACCCGGTCTACAGCACACTCCAGCATCTCAGGCGCACGGCGGAGATCTTCGAGAGCATCCACGAAGGGCGCCCCGTCGACGTGCTGTCGATCCACGATACACATCTGGGGCTTCGGGCCGCGAGGAGCAGGCTCGGTCGGTCCGTCTGTCAGATACCGACGTATCACGCGCCGGTGTTTCTTGAGTTTCGCCTCTACACCGCGTGGAAGATCGAGTCCGAACCATCCGCGGTGCGCAGGGCGATCATGCGCGCGACCGAGCCACCGCTGGAGCACTGGCAGCGTCGCTTCGAGGAGGGCGTGCTACAGGCGGCGGATGGTGTCGTCGTGCTGTCGGAGTACAGCAAGGGCCACATCAGGAATCTCTTCCCGGCGGTCGACCTGACCAAGGTGCGTGTGATCCAGGGCGGCGTCGACGCCGAGCGCTTCGCGCCCGCCCCGGACAAGGGTACCGTAAGGGAGCAGCTGGGGTTTGACGACTCCGTCTATCTGGTTACCGTGCGCAATCTCATGCCGCGCATGGGACTGGAGCAGCTGGTCGACGCGATGGCTCTGATCAAGGCCCGCGGAGAGCGTGTCCGGCTGGTGGTCTGCGGGGCGGGGCCGCTCCACGAGAGCCTCGACGGGCGCATCCGGGAGAACGGACTCGAAGGCGTTGTCGAACTCGCGGGAAGGGTGTCCGACGAGGATCTGGTCCGACACTACCAGGCGGCCGACGCGTTCGTGCTGCCCACGACGTCGATGGAAGGATTCGGCATCTCCACAGTGGAGGCCCTGTCGACGAATCTTCCTGCAATAGGGACACCCGCCGGCGCGACGCCCGAGATCCTGGATGCGATCGACCCGCGGCTCCTGACGAGCGACACAACGGCCGAGGGCATCGCGGGCGGTATCACCTCGTGGCTCGAGTGGCGGTCCGAGGAAGCAGGGACCACCAGATATCGCGACGAGGTCCTGGAGAAGTACGCGTGGCCCAGGGTCGTGGAGATTATCGAGGGCTACTACAAGGAAGTTCTGAGCGCATTCCAGCCCGCGGCGTAACGCCAAGGGCATGACTCTTGCTTCCTTGAGGTCAGGATAAGGTCATTCAGTTCCGGACCGAGGTCCGGACAAAGACACCCGTCGTGCGGGGAAGGCGGCTTCGCGGGACGCCTCCGGGGAACCCAAGATGAAACAACTCACTCACAAGCTGAAGGACGGGACACTCGACGTGCTGGAGGTTCCGACCCCTCTTCTGTCAGACGGGCAGGTCCTCGTTCGGAATCACTTCTCCGTGATCAGCGCGGGGACCGAGGGCAGCACCGTAAGCACGGGCAGAAAGGGGTATATCGGGAAGGCGAAGGAGCGTCCGCAGCAGGCCAAGCAGGTGATTGACTCGGTCAGGACGAAGGGAGTCGTGCAGACCTATCGTGCGGTCATGAAGAAGCTCGATGCGTACTCGCCTCTGGGTTACAGCAGTGCCGGCGAGGTCATCGAGGTGGCTCCGGATGTCACCGAGTTCGCACCCGGTGACATGGTTGCGTGCGCGGGCGCCGGCTACGCGAACCACGCCGAGATCGTGGCCGTGCCGGTGAACCTGTGCGTGAAGCTGCCCGAGGGCGCGCGTCTGAACCTGGCGGCGTACAACACGGTCGGCTCCATCTCCATGCAGGGTGTCAGACAGGCGGAACTCAATCTGGGGGAGACCTGCATCGTCATAGGGCTCGGTCTGATCGGTCAGCTCGCGTGTCTCCTGCTCCGTGCCTCCGGTGTTACCGTGATAGGCGTGGACATCGACCCGGGCATCCTCGAGGTCGCGAAGGGTCACTGCCTCGACGCGGGCTTCCTCGCCAGCGACGCGGGGCTGGCTAGCGCGGTCATGGAGGCCACGGACGGCATCGGAGCGGATGCCGCCATCATAGCCGCGGCGAGCAAGAGCGACGGTCCGGTCAACCTGGCCGGTGAGCTCCTGAAGAAGCGCGGCAAGGTGGTTATACTGGGCAGGGTGCCGACCGGGTTCGACTTCGAGAGCTACTACAAGAAGGAACTGGACCTCCGCATGTCGTGTTCGTACGGCCCGGGCCGCTACGACCCCAGCTACGAAGAGGGCGGGTGTGACTATCCGGCAGGGTACGTGCGCTGGACCGAAAACAGGAACATGCGCGCCTTCCAGGAACTCATTCACTCCTCGAGGATCGACATCGAGTACCTGTCGACGCATACCTTTGATCTCGATGAGGCGCCGCAAGCCTACGACCTCATTCTCAAGGGTGACGAACCTCACCTGGGCGTTGTCCTCAAGTACGATGTCGAGCGTGAGATTGGCCGGAGGAAGATCATCACCGGGAGCGCTTCCACGGGCGGGAAGATAGGCGTCGCGTTTGTCGGTGCCGGAAGCTACGCAATGGGAAGCCTCCTTCCGAACATCAAGGCGAGCGACGTCTCGCTCAAGACGGTCATGACATCGCACGGGACGAGTTCACGTTCGGTGGCCGACCGATACGGCTTCGAGGCCTGCACGTCCAACGAGGACGACATCTGGAACGACGATGGTATCAACACGGTCTTCATCACGACGCGACACAACTCGCACGCGGGGTACGTTCTCTCGGCCCTCAAGGCCGGCAAGAACGTCTTCGTGGAGAAGCCGCTGTCTCTGACGCTCGAGGAGTTGGAGGAGATCGCAGGGGCGTATCGGGAACTCGCCGAGGGTGGCGGGGCCCCGTCGCTCATGGTCGGGTTCAACAGAAGATTCTCGCCCCTGACCACGGCTCTCAAGGACCGATTGGGCGAGGGTCCGATGTCGATGATCTACCGCGTCAACGCAGGCGCAATGGAGCCCGACCACTGGATGCAGATGCCCGATGTGGGCGGGGGACGGATCATCGGGGAGGCATGTCACTTCATTGACTACCTGACCTTCATGAACGGCTCGCTGCCCGTTGAAGTCTCGGCAGCCGTCATGGAAGAGCCCGACCATCTCGAGGATACGGTCAACGTGAGCCTGCGCTTCGCCAACGGCTCGGTCGGGACCGTGTCCTACTTCGCGAACGGTTCCTCGAAGCTGCCCAAGGAGTACGTGGAGATCCACCGGGGCGGGCAGAGCGGGGTCCTTTCCGACTACACCGAGACGACGCTCTACGGTCGCGGCAAGCCGCGGAAGAAGCGGCTGTCCTCTCAGAACAAGGGGCAGCCGGAGATGATGAAGGCATACCTGGATTCGCTGCGCCAGGGAACGCCTGCTCCGATCCCGTTCGAGGATATCTACGCGGTCATGCTGGCGACGTTCAAGGCCGTCGAGTCGTTCCGCTCGAGACGAACGCTGAGTCTCTGACCGCGCCCTTCCGGAGGAACACGTATTGAGAGTCCTTCTGACACGGCCGCCGCTGCCGGCGGTGAGCGGTGTCTCGGCCTTCTACCGGGCCGTTGAGCACCACATAGCTCGTGACGCTGAGGTCGTGCCCGTCGAGATCGGCTCTCTGACGCCGCGCTCGTTCCACCCGCTTCGTGACCAGCTCAACTACCGCGGCGCTCTCAGGAGCATCGAACCCGACCTCGTTCATCTCAATCCGTCGCTGACAGCGAGGAGCCTCCACAGGGACGGCCTCTTCTTCCGGCGAGCCAAGAAGCGAGGCCTTCCGGTCCTGGTGCACATCCACGGGTGGGAAGACCACACGGCGGACCGCATCGAGAGCGGGCCTCTCGGTCGGTTCTTCCGGCGGACGCTGGGTCGCGGCGACGCCTTCGTCGTTCTGGCAGAGGAGTTCAGGAGGAGGCTCATCTCGTGGGGGGTCAACGCCCAGGTGCACCTGGGGACGACCGCCGTCGACGACGGGCTCCTCGACGGGTTCTCCATCGACGCCAAACTGAGCGGGTTCTCTTCCGGTTCCGCGATCAGGGTGCTCTTCCTGGCGCGCATCGAGAGAGACAAGGGTATCTACGAGACGATCGAGGCCTGCTCGCAGCTGGTGGGTGAGGGTCTTCCGATTCACCTGACCGTCGCCGGCGATGGGTCCGAGATGGCGAGCGTCAGGGCGTACGCTGCCGAGAAGCTCGGGTCGTGCGTCACATTCCTGGGTTTCATTCTGGGCGAGGAGAAGACGAGGGCACTCCGGGAGAACGACCTATACGTTCTGCCGACGTCGCACGCGGAGGGCATGCCCGCGTCGGTTCTCGAGGCCATGGCGCTCGGGCTGCCTGTGATCACGAGGCCCATGGGAGGGCTCCGTGACTTCTTCCTTGATGGCGAGCACGGGTACCTGATGGATGAGATCGATCCGTCGACCGTGGCCTCGCTCATCCGGAAGCTCGCGGTGGATGAGGACCTCTGGAAGAAGATGAGCGGCGCGGCTCATCGTTACGCGTCCAGCCGCTTCCTGGGTTCGCAGGTGGCCGCGCATCTAGTTGAAGTGTATCGGACCATCATCGGAGGAGAAGCGTGAGAGTTCTCAGAACGATCGTTCAAGTGGTGTTCTTCGCGGGCGTCACGACGCTGCTCCTGAGAGGACTCGCGGGCCACACGCCCAACACGTGTGAGTATTACTGCCCGTTCGGCGGGCTGGTGGCCCTCTATCCGCTCGCGCGCTACAAGTCCTACGCCTGCGCTCTGACCGAGCTCAACGTCGCGCTACTGGTCTCCGTGCTCGTTCTGACGGTTGTGTCGAAGAAGTCGTTCTGCGCGTGGGTCTGCCCGCTGGGCACGCTTCAAGAGTGGCTGGGCAAGCTGGGGCGGAAGGTGTTCCGCAGGCGCTTCCGGCTGCCCAAGGGCGCGGACCGCGTACTCATGAACCTGCGCTACGTTGTCCTCATTGCCGTCCCGGTGCTGACGTTCACCGTGTGGAAGTTCGACCTTGGGTTCAGGGCGTACGATCCATTCTACATTCTGTTCACCTGGGGCGGGCACGAGACGGCCGCGTTCAGTTTCTACATCGTCATCGGCGTTCTTGGGGCGGCGCTGTTCGTTCCGTTCTTCTGGTGTCGCTACCTCTGTCCGATGGGGGCCGCCATGGACCCGCTGTCGCGAGCCGGGGCGCTACGCATTCGTCGCAACCCGGACAGGTGCACCGACTGCGGCGTGTGCGACAGGGCATGTCCCCACGCGATCCCGGTGTCCGAGGTTGATGAAGTGACCGCGCGGAACTGCACGAACTGCCTCGACTGCATCGAGGAGTGCCCGGTGGAGGGCGCGCTCGAACTCTCCTGGTTCGGGAAGTAGGGGAGGGGCGCTGCGCCGAATCGGTGTGCGCCGGTTCGAGAGAACATGGAAGGAACCGACATGAAGAAGGCAGTCATCATCCCGCTTGCCATCGCTCTGGTCATACTCCTCGCGTTCGCGACGATGAACGCGTATCGCGTGCCTACCACGGACGTCTCGTTCGTCGAGGGTGACGAGCGGCCCGCCACAGTCGTCGCCGTCGAGTACGAGGTTTCCGGTCTCAAGTGCCGCGGGACGGCCAGGACCTTCGCGCGGCAGATCGAAGACGTGCCGGGCGTCGTGAGCTTCGTCGCGTACGCGCGCACCCACACTGCGATCGTCGAGTACGATCCCGCCCTGACGGACCCGGACGCGATTCGTGAGGCGTTCGAGGAGCCCATTCTCCACGAGGGCAGGTTCTACGAGGTCTTTGAGATGGTGTCGGTGACGGCTGAGTAGCGCCGCCGCCCGGGCGCGTCCGCTCGGAGCCCGTCGGCACGGTGCTTGCTTGACAGGCTGCCGTTTTCGCCGTAAATTGAAGTGTGCGCGCGATGCGCACGGCTCATTGACAACTGGAGATGGGGGCGATCTGGTTTAAACAAACGGGGACATTTCAACTGCCGACTATACACCGGCATACGTCTGCTAACTAGCCTCGCTACTTAGCACAGACGCGTCCCGCCCGGTTTGGCCCGTGGTGCCGGGACGGGGCGTCGCTTACACGGGCTAGCTTCCGAACTTGACCGCTGGGTGAGGGAGCGAAGCGAACACGGCGGCTGGCGTCCTGGGTATCCCGCCCGTTGGAGACCCGGGAAGCGAGATCAAAACATCGGGCTATGCATGTAGAGGTCCGCGCGGAACCACTTTCGGACGCGGGTTCGATTCCCGCCGCCTCCACCAGTACATA
>JALGZG010000121.1 GCA_025782345.1 bacterium
CTGCGCCCTTTACACAGGGGAACGCGTCTGATACAGTAACAGGCTGAATGGGCCCGTATCTTGGGGCCTATTTGACTGCGCGGGCGCCGTCAGGCGCTGCAGATCGCAGGTATCGTTCGACCGAGAAATAGTCGAGTCACCAACACCCGGGACGTCGCACCGCTCGGTGCGGACGGGAGGACCAAGGATGCCGATTTTCAACTCCAAGACCGGCAAGATCCGTAAGAAGTACTCAACGGGCGACCTCAAGAACGCCGCTAACCTGATGCGTGGGTACAACCTGGTCTCGCTGGCGGCAGCGGGCTCGGGCCACTCCGGCGGGACGCTGTCGATAATGGACATCACGGCCGCGCTCTATCTGCATGTGGCGAACCACGACCCGAAGAACCCCGAGTGGAAAGACCGCGACAGGATCATCTGGTCGGCCGGCCACAAGGCGCCGTCGCTCTACCTCGGCTTGGGCGCCGCCGGATACTACGACATCGAGGACGTCGTGACCCTCCGCAAGCTCTACTCTCCGTTCCAGGGACATCCGCACTGGAAGAGACTTCCGGGTATCGAGGCTTCGACCGGGTCGCTCGGGCAGGGACTGTCCATCAGCATCGGCATCGCTCTGGCGGCGAATCTGAACAACAGAGACCACCGCGCCTACTGCCTGATGGGGGACGGTGAGCAGCAGGAAGGGCAGGTCTGGGAAGCCGTCATGGCAGCGGGCCACTTCAAGCTGGACAACCTCTGTGCGATCATCGACAGGAATCGCCTTCAGATCGACGGGTGGGTCAAGGACGTGATGAACGTCGAGCCCCTGGCGGACAAGTACCGCTCCTTCGACTGGCACGTCATCCACATCGACGGTCACGACATGGAGCAGATCCTGGCCGCGTTCGAGGAGGCCAGTCACGTCAAGGGCAAGCCGACCGTTATTCTGGCCGACACCATCAAGGGCAAGGGCGTCGACTTCATGGAGGACATCGCCGGCTGGCACGGCAGGGCGCCGACCATGGAGGAGATGTGGGACGGTCTCGCGCAGCTCGGTCTCGACAAGATCCTGCCGGTCAGACGGATGCTAAAGGCCGCCGAGTCCCACCAGAAGAAGGCGATCAAGGTCCTCGAAGCCAAGCAGCCTACGTTCTCCAAGGACTACTTCTGGAACCACACGAAGAACATGAAGGTCGACATGGACCCCACGAGAAAGGGGTTCGGCCGCGCCCTGGCCGAGCGGGGTGACGACAAGCGCGTCGTCTGCCTGGGCGCCGACATCTCCGGATCCATCACGATCAGCCAGTTCTACGAGGGCTTCCCCGAGCGGAACGAGCGCTGGTTCTCGATGGGCATCGCCGAGCAGTCAGGAACCGGCGTCGCCGCCGGGCTCGCGAGGGAGGGGAAGCTCCCCGTCTTCGGGACCTATGGCGTCTTCGCGTCCGGAAGGAACCTGGACCAGCTGCGAACGACGGTGTGCTACGGCGAGTTCAACGTGATGATCGCCGGGGCGCACGGCGGCGTTTCGGTCGGCCCGGACGGGGCGACGCACCAGGCGCTCGAGGAGCTGTTTCAGATGTGCGGCATTCCCAACATGAACGTCGAGGTGCCGTGCGATTCCATCGAGACGAAGCGCGCTACCGAGCACCTGCTCTTCAAGGTCAAGGGTCCGAAGTACGTGCGGTTCGCGCGCGAGGCGACTCCGGTCGTGACGGACAAGAAGACCCCCTACAAATGGGGTAAGGCAAACGTCATCCGGTTCCGGGGTGCTAGGCCGAAGTTCAAGGACGCATTCGATCACTCGCTGGCCTCGAAGTATACGAACGAGCACGAGGACATCTCGATCATCGCGTGCGGACCCTCGGTTCCCGAGGCCATGAGAGCGGCGTGGATTCTCAAGAACGAGTATGACATTGAGACCCGCATCGTGAACGTCCACACGATCAAGCCGCTCGACGAGACGGCCATAGTGAAGGCCGCCGCGGACACGGGAGTCGTGGTGACGGCCGAGGAGCACCAGATCGGGGGGCTCGGCAACCAGGTGGCGGCCGTGATCGGCCGTGCCGAGAAACTCTATGGCAAGCCGACCGTCGTGGGAATGATAGGAGTGAAGGATCGCTTCGGCGAGTCAGGAGCTCCGTGGGAGCTGGTCAAGGAATTCGAGGTCTCCGCGGAGCACATCGCGGCTGAGGCCAAGAGGCTCTACGATCTGAAGGTCGCCAAGGCGATCGGGACTCGTAAGGCGAAGCCCAAGGCTCCGAGGAAGGCCGCGAAGAAGACAAAGAAGGCCACAAGGAAGACCACAAAGAAGACCACGAAGAAGTAGCCTTCTGTCGCGAGTGGAACATGCATGAACCGGCGGGCCGTCCCATGGGGGGCGGCCCGTCTCTGTCCGCAGTGCGGGAGGGTGTGCTGTGGGTGAGCGAGTTGTGAACCGAAGCTCTTCGGGCGGCGGTGCCGTCAACTCAGCGCCGGGCAGCCGCGCTCTTCATGATGATGTCGATGGCCCTCGTAGCGCCCTTGATGTGCGACTTCTCTGTGAGCACGAGCGTCAAGGACTCGTAGCATCCGCTCGCTCTGTCGAGCGTACCAGCGTCGAATCTCGTCTCGCTGGCGCCGACCTTGAGGTCCGGCGGGAAGCAGGGTCCGAAACCGGGGCCCAGGGTCAGGTGGAGAGATGTTGCTCTTGCCCGCACCGACGCGAGTCGCTTCCCCCTGTGCCTCACCCGGACAACACGGTCGGTGGCGGTGAGCGCATCACCCGCGAGCCCGTGACGCGTGTGAAGATGTTCGATCGTGCCTCTCAGTATGCTTCGCAGCGTGTCCGTCCGAAGCGCCAGGAAGAAGCCCTCGACGGTTCCAACGAGCTGTCTGTCCGTGTCAGGGATGAGGTTCCTCGTGATGAAGTCCCTCACGTTCTCCCTCGCGAGACCGACGGGCGCTCGGTCCACCAGGAGCTCCGTGACAAGGTCGAGAATGTCAGACTCGTTCAAGCGGAGCGTGCGGCTCAGCACGTCTTCGAACGGCTCGTCCTCGCCGGAGAAACCCCTGGCGCCGAGTTCATAGACCACGGCCCGGATGGGTCGCCATTCGTCAAAGCCCGCGGCGTGCACGAGGTCGGCGATTCTCCCCATCGGCAACATCGCGCTCGCCTCGTCCCGTCCCGTGTCCGCGGCTATACGCAGGATATCCTTCGCCAGCACGGTGACGTCTTCGTCGGGACCGTCAATGAACCCAAGACAGACATCGTCGTCTATCTTCCCGATGTCGAACATGGCGACGGCGCGAAACGCGCCGCGGCGGGGGAGGACGACGACTCTGCCGAGCGACAGGAGGTGTCTGATGCGGCGGCGCGTCAGCTCGGGGAACGTCCACCCGACGCCCGCCACGCCGTTGGTGGCTTCGTAGCAGCTTGATCGGCGGACGAACCGCACCACGGTGTCCAACTCGTCGGCTGCCGCGCGGCGTCCGCTGACAGGAGAGAGCTTCCCGATCTTCCCCCACATCCAGCCCGTTCTGGCTATCTGCCAGAAGTCGTTCTTCTCGGCGATCCGGCGAGACGCCTCGTTGCCTATCCAGGTGGAATAGCGAACCGTTCTGGGATTGAGCTTCGCGGCCTCGCGGAAGGTAGCGCGGTGGATGCGCTTGGAGAGGCCCAGCCCATGGTGATCGGGATGGAGCCTGAGCCCCTCGAGCCACACCTCCCCGGGGGCGAGAAGCGATACCTTGGACGTGCCGACGGGCCGCCCGTCGACCGTGACGGTGAGGAGAGCGCCCTTCTTCTCCGCGAGCCACCGGTCCCAGACCAGGGGCATGTAGTCGTGACCACCCCAGATGTGCTTCGACATCTCAAGGATCGCCTCGCGGTCGGCCGGCCGGGCTCTACGGACGGAGAAGCTGTGCTTCGGTGACTTGCCGGTACGAGACGACGTTTGCTTGCGTGGACTCATGTTGCGGAAGTCCTTCCACGGCGCGCCCTAGGCGAGCTCATCCAGCTTCGCTGTAATGTCGTTGGCGTGACCCGTTATGCTGACCTTCGGCCACGCGTGCAGTATGGTCCCGTCCCTGCCGATCAGGAACGTCGCGCGCGCGGCCCGTCCTGTTTCGCGTAGTACGCCGTAGGCCTTGGCGATCTTCCCGTCTGGGTCGGCCAGCAAGGGGAATGTCAGTTCGTTGTTCGCGGCGAACCGGTCGTGGGATTCCACTCCGTCGCTGCTGACACCGATGACGACGGCGGAGCGCTTCGTGAACTCGTCGATCGCATCGTTCAGCGACCGGGCTTCGCGGATACATCCACTGGTGTTGTCGCGGACATAGAAGAAGAGCACAACGTTCTTACTTCCCGAGAAGTCGGAGAGCTTCACGAGGGAACCATCCCAGGAGGGTGCGGAGAATAGAGGTGCCTTGTCGCCGGGTTTCAGACTCGTGGACATTGTGCCTCCAGTTTCGATTCGGGTCTCCGGGCACAGCTAGCCGCGGGTGACCGGTTCCTAAGGTCGTGGCCGGTCACGGCAAACCGACGGAGACGGTGGATCTTACTGGGTCCAATGATTGTATTAGAAGGTGACGCCGTCCGCAAGGAGTGGAGCGTGTCCGCGTCAGGTTCGGCTAGGAGGGCGACCGCCGGCGTGCGTTGAGCCTCCTGTCGAGCCTCCTCATCGATGTCAGACGCTCAGTGTCGAACTCGGGCGTTTCGCCCGGGATCTCGAAGATGAACGGCAAGTGGGAGAGGGCTTCGCAACCGACGATGTTTCTGAGGCCCCTCCGTCCCATGCGTCCCTCGGTCCACAATGCGTGGCGGTCCCGGTGCGACCCGAGGTCGGCGTCGGAGTCGTTGCCATGGATGGCCCAGACCCTGTCCAGGCCGGGGCCCGATTCGAGATCGGCTACGAGTTGATCGAGCACAGGTTTTCTAGAGAGATCGAATCCGGACCCCCACAGGTGGGCGGTATCGAGGACGATGCCCACTCTGTCCCGCGGGAACGGCGCGATGAGCCGTGCGAGTTCGTCGACAGAAAGTCCTATCTCCGTGCCCCTCCCCGCGCCGTTCTCCAGCGCTACGGTCGACTCAGGGGGCGTTTGGTCCAACACCCTCTCGAGCGTCCGCACGGCGCGCTCGATCCCTGAGTCAGTGCCCGTCCCCATGTGATTGCCGCAGTGGACGACCACGGGGCCGACGGAAAGCTCGTGCGCGCGCACCATCGCCGCCCTCAGGCCCCGAAGTGAGTTCGCCTGGAGCTTTCTGTCCGGCGTCGCGAGGTTAATGAGATAGGGAGTGTGCAGGAGGACGGGCCCTATGCGAGCCTTCTCGATCTCCTCTCTGAACGCCTCCCGCTCACGGGCGTCGAGAGCCCCCGTCGTCCAACTCATTGGATTGCCGGAGAAGAGCTGGATCGTCTCGCATCCGATGTCGGCGGCGTAGCGGGCTGTCGCCGGCAGATCTGCCTGTCTTGGGACGTGAATCCCGAAGCGCATGAGCACCTCCGTGGAGGCATTATAGCACATGAGCGGGTTTTCAGTTGATTGTGTGCTTGCTAAGTGGTATAATCTATCATAGGTTACGGCGATTCGAGCACCTGTGCCTGACTGCGGGGGTGACTCGTGTCGGCGATCCCAGAGTAGAGGGCCACCGGGTCTACCGGTGGCGTCACCGGCTATTAGTGTCCGGAATGAACGGACGACACTGTGAGCCCGTCCGGGCGGTCTCATCATGGGGACAGGACCGCGCGGACAGACAAGGGGGAAGGCATGAGGCTGACGGTAAGCATTCGGGTGACGGTTGTCATCGCTGTTCTGCTGCTGTCCGGCAGCGCGATGGCCGGCGTTGTGACCCGCCATTACGAGTTCTCGGAGCCGCTGATTACTTCCGAGGGCGACTACCATCGAATCACAATGACAGACGCGTGGAGCTATGGAGATCCAGGCGAGCCCGTGCTCCCACTGGCAGGCGTTCGGCTGCTGCTCCCGCCGGGCGAGGTGGTCTCTGAGGTCCACGTGATTCCGGGCCAAAGAATTGTGCTCGGAGAAGGCTACGTCATCGAGCCCGGGCAGATGCAGTATCCGCTTTCTCATGCGGGCCCGCGCCAGATCGCGGAGGCGGACTATCCCGCCGGCTCGATGTACCCAGGGGCGCTTCACTCGGATCCAGTATCCGGGCGCTACCGTGGGTACGGTATCGCGAACGTCGCTCTCTCCCCGGTTGAATTCGAGGCGGGGAGCGGCACGGTCTCGTACTACATCAGTATGGACGTTGAGATCATCACTGAGCCGGACCCTGCCGGCATGAGCGGCGTCCAGACGATGATCCGCCACGACGCCAGCACGCTCAAGCGCCTGTCGGGCATGGTCGACAATGCCGATGACGCGGTGCTCTATGCGGGCATCGAGCGCGTCGTGGAACTGAGCCGCACACTGGATCCTTCCCTCGCGTATGACTATCTCATCGTGACGACGGACGCCTGGGAAAGCTACCTGGACACCTATGTCGCCTGGAGGACCGAGCGCGGCCAGAAGGTCGGTGTGTTCACCAAGGAGTGGATCGTCCTGAACTACTCGGGTGACGACACCCAGGATCAGATCCGCAACTTCATCATCGACGCGTACGGCACGTGGACGCCCGAATATGTCCTGCTGGTCGGCGACGGCGAGCCTTCCGACAGCAACGGGATTCCGCCGCGGGGCTTCTACGCCACGGCCTACGGCGTGACGGACAGCAACATCGCGGCGGACCTCTACTACTGCGCGCTGGACGGCAACTGGAACGCCGACGGCGACGGCTACTACGGCGAAGTCGGGGAAGAGGATTTCTACCCCGAGCTGGCCATCGGCCGGGTCGCGTGCAGTGCTTCCTCCGACATCGCCAACTTCATCACGAAGACCCAGCGCTACTCGGACGCGCCCATCGTCTCCGAGTGCGACGAGGCCCTGATGGTCGGAGAGCTCCTCTGGAACGACCCGACGTTCGGTGGGGACTACAAGGACGAGATCAAGGACGGCGCCAGCACTCACGGTTACACGACCACTGGTTTCCCGCCCACGATGAACGTCGGGACGCTCTACGATCGACCCATCTACCCTGGCGAGTGGTCGAAGTCGACGCTCATCCCGCTAATGGAGAACGGGATGAACATCGTCAACCACCTCGGTCACTGCGGCAATGATTGGTTCTTGAGGATGACCGCCGTGACGGCACCGTGCACAGCCTCAATTTCGTGTATACGCAGGGTTGCTACGGCGGCTCGTTCGACAACCGCACCTCGAGCGGTGGCTACACGAGCGACTGCTTCTCCGAGAGATTCGTGGGCGACGACGACGGCGCCGTCGCCATCGTCTCGAACACGCGGTACGGCTGGGGCATGCACGAGAGCACCAACGGCTCATCGCAGTACTTCGATCGAGAATTCTTCGACGCGATGTTCGGTGAGAGTATCTATCCGCTCGGCTACGTCAACAACGACTCTAAGATCGACGTCATCTGGGCCATCAGCTACGGCGCGAACAGGTGGTGCTACTACGAGCTGACGCTCTTCGGCGACCCGGCGATGGAGCTCTGGACCGCCGAGCCGATCGCGATGAGCGTGGCGCACGCGGGGGCCGTGATAGTCGGGCAGCCGGACTTCGACGTCTCAGTGACTGACGCATCGAGGGGCGTTGTCGAGGGCGCGATCGTCACCATCTACACCGACGACTACTCGGTGTACGACTCGGGCGTCACGGACGCCACCGGGTTCGTCACGCTGCACCCGAACGCGATGAGCACGGGGATCATGTACGTCAAAGTGACAGCTCACGACCATCTCGACAGCAACACGACGGTCAATATCGCGCCGGCGAGCGGTGTGTATCTTGCGCTGGACGGCTACACGATCGACGATGACACCGTCGGCGACAGCAACGGGAACGATGACGGCGAGATCGGCGCGGGGGAGAGTATCGAGTTCGTCGTGACCATAGGCAACTTCGGAGTAGACGAGGCCTACGGCGTCACCGCGACGCTCTCCTCAAGCAGCAGCCGGATCGACATCCAGGACGGCTACGAGGAGTTCGGGGACATACCTGGCGGCGGCACGGCACAGTGCCTGGACGACTTCGAGTTCTCCATCTACTCCGACACGCCGGACGGCGAGGTCATTCC
>JALGZG010000255.1 GCA_025782345.1 bacterium
CGTCGCCCCGGGTGACGCCCTGGTAGTCTGCGGTTCTGAACTCGAAGATCACCTCTCCGTCCTCTAGCCGGTACCCGATCACCCGGGCCGTCTCTTCGACCGCTCGGGGAGGCTGTCGCGTGCCCATCCCCTCGGAATCCCAGAACTCGATGTACTTCGCTGCATCGTAGAGGGTCTTGTCGGGATCGAGACGGCGCTCGGGGCCCGGATCCATCAGATCCATGACCTCGTAGCCCTCCGGAGCGACGTTCAGGAACTCGAGCCGGAGGGAGCCCTTGCCCCCGGGCTCCATCTCCTGATCGTGGATGATCACGTACGTGAAACCTCTCTGGGTGGCCAGGTGGTGGACATCATACATGAGCCGCATCGACGCCGACGCGACGGAAGTTCTCTTGTACGATTGGGGATCGATCTCGATCAGTGACTCTTCTGCGCTGAGGATCGTTTCCTTGAAAGCGTACGGGTACGCCGACCGCGTGTCAGCGGTTCCTGGTGCGCCCAGGCCGACGATGCGGACCGCATTTCGTCCGCCGTAGTTGTCCGGCGCGTAGCCGTTCGCCGGCCCGTCGAAGGGACCGCCGGTCGGCGACACTGCCATGTCCTGAAGCCAGCTCTCGTTGATGTAGTACTTGTATTCGTGTTCCCCCGGCGGAAGGTCGATCGTCACCGACCACGCCCCGTCAGATTGGGGCAGCATCGGGGTCTCGCCCCACCCGTTGAAGCTCCCGCGAAGCGAAACTGTGGTAATCTCGGAGGGATTCAGGGGAGCGTATGTGAAGATCACGTTCTCGGCCGCCGCACCCACCGCGAGAACCGCGACGGCAGTGACGCAACCCAGCATCACTCGAAGCGCCCGTCTCATTGTCTCCTCCTTGTCATGCTGACCTGTTTACAGCACCCAAGCGCTTATACTACCTGTCAGGCACTGTAATCAAGCCCGGGGGGCGGTCATGCTGATTGGGCTGGTTGCGGCGCGCCAAGGCGTGGGCGAAGCCAATGCCCCGGCAAAGGCAAGAAGAAGGGCCACCCTGTCGGGTGGCCCTTCCACGATGGCGGGGCATAGTAGACGAGTTTCGAACTCTCGGCCTCGCAGAAGACCTGAGACTGGGCGTGAGTTCTGTGGCGCGGGGAGCCCAACCCCGGTCCCCGATGAGGATGAACGCAGACCAGTAGAACGGATGCTCGTACGGGTGATACTCGTGCTCAGCGCCATGCTCCCGGAGCCACGGTTTCGCCTGCCCAACACGCGAGTCGCCTCGCGCGGAATCGACACGCCGCGATACTCGTCACGGTTCAGCCTCGAGTACAATGCCCATTGTGGAACGAACCGCCGCTCTGCCGTGGTCACATGCGCCCGGTGGAGTACGTGCTAGCCTGAGCACCTCACTCCATACTGGATAGAACACGGATGCTGTGCTGCCCTAGGCCGCGGTATTGAAACGCGGGTGTGGACAGGATCGCAGAATCGTGCTATTTCTCTTGTGTAGGCGCGCCCCAGATTCACCTCGATGCGGCCACTTCCTGGGTATCTCCCAGGCTCCTCAGACGGCTCCTCAGACCGCAGTCTCGACGAGCAGCGGACGATCCGCTCCCCTGTGTCGTGTGTGTACCAGTATCACTCTTAGTCGACACCAAGCCGATGAGGCCATCCCTTACCTGTAACTGCATTCGCATGTGGGGGAAGAAGCATGCAAGATAGCAGACCGATCCTAGCCGATCTGGAAGCCCTTTTCCTGGCAGTTTCGCAGGCAGTGAGACACCACAACGGCCACTTCGTGGAAGAAACCACGACGAACCCCAAAGGGGACCGCGTAAGGCAGTTCGACCTTGCGGCCGACCGGGCGGCCTGCGTCTGCCTTTCTCACCGTTTCCCCTACCCGGTACTCCTCCTCTCCGAAGAGGGAGAGCCTCGGAGGTTCGGGGATGGAGAGCCCGAATTCGTCATGGTGCTCGATCCGGTCGACGGATCTGACAACCTCGCCCGTGGAATCCCACTCGCCGGGACGGCAGTGGCCCTTATCCCCTCAGGTGGCCCCATCACCGTCGGGACAGTCCAGTACGCCCTTGTGGGTGATCTGTTCACAGGCGACAGATGGGTCGCCGAGCGCGGGCAGGGAGCGTTCAGAAACGGCGTGCCGCTTCGTCCCAGTCCGGTGACGAAGCTTGAAGATGCCACAATCAGCTGCGAGCTGAACCATTTCGCA
>JALGZG010000153.1 GCA_025782345.1 bacterium
GAGCGCCTTGAGTTCGTCCTCGCCCGGCACAATGACCGTCTTCCCCAGGAAGGCGATCTTCGCCTGGAGCCTCTCCATGATGTACTCGTTGTTGGCCAACCCCCCGGTGAGCACTATCGCGTCCAGCTCTCCGTCGAGGGCCGCGACCATCGCCCCTATCTCCTTTGCGATCTGATGGACCATCGCCGCTACGACGCGCGCGGCTTCCTCGTCGCCGGACTCGATCCGGGCGACTATGGCGTTCGCGTCGGTCGTGCCAAGATAGGCCACCAATCCGCCGCCGCCGACCAGCTTCGCCTCGATCTCATCCCGCGTGTAAAGTCCTGAGAAACACATGTTCGCAAGGCCGCCCGTCTGCACCGCGCCTGCCCTCTCCGGGGTGAACGGCCCCGCGTAGAGTCCGTTCGAGACATCGACCATCCGTCCCTTCTTGAGAGCGCAGATGCTGATGCCGCCGCCAAGATGCGCGATCACGAGATTGATCTTGTGGTAGTTACCGCCCAGCTTCTCAGCGACGATTCGTGCGGTCGCCTTGATGTTGAGCGCGTGAACCAGGCTGGTCCTGGGAATCTCCGGAAGGCCGGAGTAGCGCGCGACGGAATCCATCTCGTCGACGCACGGCGGGTCGACGATGAAGGCTGGGATCCCCAAGTCCCACGCGATGCCGTATGCGAGCACCGCGCCCAGGTTGGACGCGTGCTCGCCCCTCTCGGCCGTCCTCGCGTCGTCTATCATCTGCTGGTTGACGGAGTACGTGCCGCTGACGGTAGGTGCGAAGACACCGCCCCGTCCGACGACCGCTGCAAGACTGCTGAGGGCGATGCCCCTGTCGTCCAGAAACTCGAGGATCATTGCCTTCCGGTACTCGTACTCGTCCCAGATACGTTCGAACCTCGACAGGTCGAGCGGCGTGTGACTGACCTTGTCCTCGAACGCGCATTCCTCGCCGTTGAAGACCGCGAGCTTCGTGGACGTGGACCCCGGATTCAGTGCCAGTATCCGCTGGCTCGCGGCGTCTTCTGTCTTCTCTGCCGACATCTCCACCTCTTTCGCGCGTGTGTGCGCAGGTCTGCCTCGGCGCGCGGGTCCACACGCGCGGTTCGCGCGCACGGCCTCCACTGCAACCGGGAACCTAGTAGCCTCTCTCCTTGTACACCTCGCGCTGGATGATGTACTTCATGATCTCGGTCGTCCCGCCGCCGATGGTCATGAGCCGCGAATCGCGGAAGAGCTGCTCCGTCTTGCAGTCCTTCGTGTAACCGATACCGCCCGTCACCTGCAGAGCCTCGCTCGCTATCTCCTGAGCGGACGCGCAGGCGAGGAGCTTCGCCGAAGCGCCCTGCCGCGTCGCCGAAATGCCCGTGTCGATGCGCCGTGCGGCCTGAAGCGTCATCAGCCGCGCCGCGTCCAGCTTGACCGCCATGTCGGCGATCTTGAAGCTGACGCCCTCGAACCCTCTGATCTCTCTTCCGAACTGCTCGCGCTCCGTCGAGTACTGGAGGGCATACTCGAAGGCCGCCCGGCCGTACCCCACGGCGCCGGCGGCCAGCGAGGTGCGCTCGGTGTCCAGCTCGTCCATGAGGATCCTGAAGCCCTTGTTCTCCTCACCGAGCATGCTGGACGCGGGCACGCGCGCGTTGTCGATCTTGAGGTGAGAGACCTTGAGCCCCCGGAGTCCCATCAGGTCGTAGTCCTTGACGACACTGAACGCTGGGTTGTCGGTCTCGAAGATGAAGGCGCTCATGCCCTTCCGCGCCTTGACCGAAGGATCCGTCACGGCGAACAGGAGCATGTAGTCGGCGAGACTTCCGTTCGTGATGAAGCGCTTCTCGCCGTTGATGATGAACTCGTCGCCGTCACGGACCGCGGTGGTCTTCATCCCGGCCGTGTCGGAACCCACGTCCGGCTCGGTGATGCCGATGGCGCCCATCTTCTCGCCCGTGACGATCGGCGGCAGGTACCTGGCTTTCTGTTCGTCGTTGCCGAACTTGTAGACGGGTGGCGCGAAGTAGACCGACGTCACGCCGCGCGTCACGTCGAGCATTGCGCAGACCGCCGAGATCTCCTCGGCGATTATGGTCTCGGCGACCATCCCCAGCCCCGTCCCTCCGAATTCCTCGGGAATGAGGGCGCCCATGTAGCCGGCTTTGCCCAGCTCGAAGAGAAGGTCGCGCGGATACTCCGCCGTGTCCTCTATC
>JALGZG010000246.1 GCA_025782345.1 bacterium
CCTCGCCATCCCGTGGACCGTCAAGGTCAAGCTCGTCAGTCCCTTCGACCCACGATACGTGGTCGATGGTGACGGAACGGGGCCGGTGGAAGCCGTGCCGGCCGCCGTCGCTGAAGTGAGCATCGCCACGAACACGACCGATTGGGGTCTGGCCGTCCGGTTCACGTTGCCGGAGGGAGGCAAACCGAAGCTTCGAAACGCCGCCGCGAGATGTCGCCTCGTGGATCAAGAGGGCCTGGTGGTCAGCGAGGAGTTCATAGAGAACGATGAAGTGTTCCTGGAGGGCAACGGCAGGCGTGGGTACCACACTCTCTTCCTCGAGGTCGATGGCCTCTCCGATACCTTCGGGATCGAGAGACTCACCGAGCCGATGGTAGATGTGGAGGGGCGGCTGGCGACCGGGGGCATGTAGGTCGCCGGACGGGGCGGAGGTGATGCCGTGGCGGAACACACGGGGTCGCCAGAGCGCGGTGCGGTTTCAGGGGCGCGGTTCGCCACACAGGGCTGCAAATCGGAGGTGTTGCCATGAAACGACTGGATCATTGTGGAAGGCAGCATGGCGTGCCCGGTCGCCTTGACCACGTGGTCGGCCATCAAGGCGATGTTCGACTAGTTGTCAGTTTGGCGCGACACTGCGGATGCGATTCTGGAGGCGCAGTAGCATGAAGCACGTGCTTGTCATCCTGCTGATCCTGACGGTTCCGGCGGGCTCGTGCTTCGCCGGCAACACGGGGTTCGTTCAGACCGACGGGACGACGTTCGAGCTGAGCGGGCAGCGCTACCTGTACGCCGGCGTCAACTACTGGTACGGCATGAACTTGGCTTCCGCAGGTGCTGGGGGAGACCGCGAGCGGCTGTGTCGCGAGCTCGACGCACTGAGATTCCTCGGCATCACGAACCTCCGCATCATGGTCGGGAGTGAAGGACCGGATTTCGAGCCCTGGCGCATCGTCCCGTCGCTGCAAACGGCCCCGGGCGTGTACGACGCCGACGTGCTCGATGGTCTGGACTTCCTGCTCTGTGAGATGGACGAACGTGGGATGAGAGCGGTGGCCTGCCTCACGAACTTCTGGCAGTGGTCCGGCGGAATGGCGCAGTACGTGAGCTGGAACGGGGGCGGCCCCATACCATACCCACCTCCGGAGCCCGGAGGAGACTGGAACGTCTTCCAGGACTACGCCTCCGACTTCTACTCCAACGCGGACGCCATGGAGGACCTCGGGGACCACATCGCGTTTCTTATCGGGCGACTCAACCCGTACACGGGCCTCCTCTACAGAGACGAGCCCACCATCATGGCGTGGGAGCTGGCGAACGAGCCCCGCGGGTTCCACAACAACGCGGCAGCGTTCAACACGTGGCTGGACGACACCGCGGCCTACATCAAGTCGCTCGACCCCAACCATCTGGTGACAACCGGCTGCGAGGGCGATACCCCGTGGCCGTCCTGGAACGGGCTCGACTTCACTGACAATCACGACGGCCCGGACATCGACTACACGACCATTCACATCTGGCCGCAGAACTGGGGGTGGTTCGACCCATCGGACCCAGAGGCCACGTTCCCGCCGGCTCTGACAGCCGCGGAGGATTACCTTCTGGCGCACCTAGATGAGGCTGGGCTTCTCAGCAAGCCGCTGGTGCTCGAGGAGTTCGGACTCGCCCGGGACAACGGCTCTTACGATCCGTCCGCTTCCGTCGTCTGGCGGGACTCGCTCTTCTCCTCACTCTATGGTCTCATTGAGACATCAGCGCAAGGTGGTGGGCCGGCATGCGGTGATAACGTCTGGGCCTGGGCGGGCGAGGGGAGACCATCCACTCCCTTCGGTGGCTACTGGAGTCCCGAAGAGCAGTGGGTGGGCGACCCGCCTCATGAGCACCAGGGGTGGTACAGCATCTACGACAGCGACTCCACAACCCTCTCCACACTGGCAGTTCATGCGGACGAGATGAGCTGCATTACACTTGGAACATCAGTCGGCGGCGGCGAGTTTCCATCGGATGTGAGGCAGGGAAGTCTCACAGTCTTCCCATCTCCTTCGATTGGCCCCGCTACTGTCGTCGCCGACTTCCCTCACCGGAATCCTGGCCGCCGAATCGATATCATCGACGTGCGTGGCAGGGTGCTCTGGAGCTGTGACGCCGCCGGGCGTCACGTGACGGTCTCGTGGCCCGGAAGTGGCGCACACCTACCGT
>JALGZG010000307.1 GCA_025782345.1 bacterium
CTGCATCAGGTAGACTTCAGCGCCCCCCCACGCCCTGGCGTCCGTGAAGAACGCTATCGTATCCGGCAGATGACGCAATGACACACTCCCCTCAGGATTCGATCCAGGGACTGCGCGCTCCGCGCGTCCCCGATTCGGAGATCTTAGTCTCGTCAAACTGCCCCTCCCTGATCATCCGGTCGAGCGCGACGACTATCGCCAAGAGGGCGTAGAAGCCGAATCCCAGCATCCGGTGACGGAAGACCTGCTCGACCATCGCTTGGGCGGTCAGGGCGATGAGCGCACCGCACGAGCCCAGCGCGATGAAACCATACCCCGGCAGCCGTCCGATGGCCCTCAGGTTCCGAACGGACATCGCCAGAATGCGGACCAGCAGGGTCACAAACACGACCGCGGCGGGGATGCCCGCCTCCGTGGCGTACGCGAGATAGGCGTTGTGCGCGTGCGTCGGCACGAAGCCCATCGCTATCGCCGGGGCATGTGCCCTGAACGCGCCCAGACCCACTCCCAGCCAGGGATGGGCTTTGACAACCTGGATCGCTGATGCGAAGATGAGGGGCCGCGACGAGAAGTCCGAGCTCTCGAGTTGCTTGAAGCGGTTCGCGATGACCTCGACCAGGTTCATGTCGGTGGTGAAGAGGATCAGCGTCTGTGCGGCGATGGCGAAGATAATGCTGAACAGGAAGATCCGTCGCAGCGACTTCCTGTCGGCGAGGCCCACGAGGCCGACGCCCAGCATGGAGCCGACCCAGGCGGCGCGCGAGTACGTGAAGAGAATCCCGAGGAAGCCGTTGATGACGGCGACCTCCGCCACGAGCCGGCGGATCCCATGCCTCAGGTGACTGACGGCGAAGAACCAGATGGGCATCGTCATCAGAAGCAGCGCGGCGAACGTGTTCGGATGGCCCAGCCCCAGCCAGCCGCCACCCATTCTGCCTCCCGCGCCTGCTCCGAGGTCCCGCTCCATGGTGCCGGCCGTGATCGCCGCGCCGCCGCCCATCAGCCGCGTGGCCATTCCCACGATGGACGCAGCGAGCCCCGCGACGGCGAAGAACATCGCGAACTGCCTGAGGTCCTTGGGGTTCCGGAGCAACGTGACCAGCATGTAGAACCAGATGAAGTAGAACACATGTTCCTTCAGGTGCAGCAGCGTCGTCAGAGTGATCTCTGCTGAAGTATTGACATTGAACGACCACAGGGAAGAGAGGAGGATGAGGAAGCCGAAGACGAACAGATGCCGGTCGAGCCGGGTTCGCTGGATCATCGGCCCCTTCGATGCGAACTTCGCGTCGGCCACGTACCGAAACACATACGCCCCGACCACGCCCACCAACGCGATATTGAACCCGCTGATGTGGAACACCTTGGGGGAACCCAGCGTGATGCCGGGTCTCGCGAAGGGCAGGATGAGCGCGAGAGCCAGAATGCCCCACTCGATCCGCAGGGATGTGACCGCGAGGACCCCTGTGGCCATGGCGAACACCAGGAGATGCATAGGAGAGGGAATCCGAGCCCGGGTGAGCAGGAGCAGCGCCATGAAGCCATAGAGAGCCAGCGCCAGGACCCACACGGGCCACTGCCTCCGCATCTGATCCTCACTCCTGTCCCATGCTTCCCTGACGCCTCGTCTCAGACCGCCCACCGCAACCCTCCTGCCAGAACATCAGACGTGCCACGCACGGACACGCGCGCCGCGCGCGACGTCAGGAGCGCCGGCCTCGCGGCGACGTCCGGCCTCTCTACAACCGGTCGTAGATGAACCTGGGGATGTAGAACCTTCTCCCGTTCAGAACCGCGCCGAGAACTCTGGCGCCGGCATCGTCCAGTAGAGCGAGAACTCGCCGTGCCTGAACCTGCTTCGTCGCGGCCGACCGGATGACCAGCACGACTCCATCGACCTTCCGCGAGAGCTGAACGCCTTCGGCAAACGGGACAAGCGGTGCGGAGTCGATCACGATGAGATCGAACCTGTCGCGGAACTCGCTCAACATCCCGTCAATGCGGGGGTCGGCCAGGATCCGCGGCGGTGCCACGGCCGGCCGGCCGGCCGGGAGAAGCGTGAGGTTGGGAACGCCAGGATCTCGCAGACAGTCCGCCAGCGCGGCGTCCGCCAGTACGTGGTCCGATATGCCCGGCGTTCTTCGAATCCCGAAAACGTCGTGAAGCACCGGCTTCCTCAGATTCGCGTCGATAAGAGAGCAAGGGTCGACGCGAACTCGCGCGCCACCGTAGTCGTGCCGGCGCCTGGTTCGGCGCTGGCCAACATGACGATCTTGGATGATGCGTCGGGCAGAGCAAGGAACACCTCGGAGCCCAGGGCCTGGTAGGCCTCGATGTCCGACGCGGGCAGACCGACGCGGCTCGCCCCGAACACGACCGGCACGGAACCCACGGTGGCGTCCGCGCCCACGACGGGTCTCTCCTGCTCTCTTCTCGACCGGTCCATCGCATCCGTGATCTTGCTCATACCACCCTCTCGCCTGATCGCGGGACATCCG
>JALGZG010000216.1 GCA_025782345.1 bacterium
TGGAGCGTGGCCTCGGCCAGCAGCTCGACGGCGGCACCGTCTTCCCGACGCAGATGGCCGTCGGCGCCACCGGCGTCACCGACCTCGCGTTCGCTCAGGGGTGGGCCACCGCGCACGAGGCGCTTGCGGCAGGAATCGACCTCGTCTTCTCTCCGGTGGCGGACGTGGCGAGCGAGCCCACAAATCCCATCATCGGCGTGCGCGCGTTCGGGGGTGACCCGGTCACGGTCGCGGCCATGACCGCCGCCTTCGTGCGGGGGTGTCAGCAGGCGGGCGCGGCGGCAACAGCGAAACACTTCCCGGGACACGGCGACACCAGGCTGGATTCCCACATTGAGCTGCCCTCGGTCGGGGCCGATCGCGCGACGCTCGAGGCGCGGGAGTTCGTGGCCTTCCGTGCGGCCATCGATGCGGGCGTGCGCGCCATCATGACCGCGCATGTCGCGTACCCGGCCCTGACGGGAGGAGACGTGCCGGCCACGCTCTCACGCGCCGTGATGACCGACCTTCTGCGTAGCGACATGGGATTCGACGGCGTGCTCGTGACGGACGCACTCGTGATGGGCGCCATCGCAGAACGATACGGATGCGGAGAGGCGGCCGTCATGGCGATCGAGGCGGGCGTTGACATCCTCCTCATGCCTCCGGACGTGGAGGAAGCGGTCAGTGTTGTCAGAGAGGCCGTGAGGACGGGACGTGTCACCGAAGAGCGGATCGACCGGTCGCTCCTGCGCATCGATGCGCTCCACAAGTGGCTTGGCGACTACAGGGAAGCGGACGACAACCACGTGGAGTTCCCGCCCGAGATAGCCGGAGCCTTCGGTGACGACGAGCTGCCCGATGACAACCACCGTGTCGGTCTCAGCAACTGTCACGATGCCGCCGCCGACCACATCGCCAGGCGCGCCGTCACACTTCTGCGAGACGATGCGTCACTCGTCCCGCTCAGTGCGGCGACCCTGACCGGCAAGCGCGTCGTGGTCTTCACGCTCAAGGACGCAGACAGAGCGATGAACTTGGTGTGGTTCCGCTCGAAGCTCGAGGCCACGTTGCCCGACGTCCAGGAGATGGTCCTGGACGAGCTGGTGACGACGGACGAACTCACCCGCCTGACGGAACAGGCCGCTGCCGCCGATGTGGTGGTGATCGCTGTCTTCGACGATGTCGTGGCGTGGAAGGGGCGGTCGGGACCTTCGGAGGAACTCTTGGCCGTGGCGCGGCGCCTGATAGAAGCGGCCCCGGGCGCGATCGTGCTCGCGTTCACGGGGCCGGAGATCTCAGTGGAGCTCTCGGCCGCGGCCGCCCTGATCTGCTGCTACGACGGCTCGGAACCGTCGCAGGGGGCGGCGGTGGCGGCGCTCTTCGGGGAATCCCCCCTGACCGGGCGTCTGCCCGTCGACGTTCCTCCGCTCTTCAGAGCAGGGAACGGCCTCGAGCGTTGAACGGGCAGGGGCGCCGTTCACAAGCGCTGAAAGGGCATCGGCGCCGTTCTCAGCTGCCGAGAACCGTCTTGAGGTCGACGTTCTCGCGCACGAGCTTCTCCAGAAGCTGTATCTTCTCTTGCTCATCCCGCTTCAACAGGTACTGAGCGTCGTCGATCTGCTTGGCGACCTGATAGGTGTCGTCCGGCACGAGGAGGAGGGGCACGCCCTTCTGCGCCGCCTGCGAGATGATGGTTGACGGCGGTGAGATGTTGTTCGTGAGGACAATTCCCGCCGTGTCGCCCTCCAGCGACGCCAGGATCATGTCGCTTCTGTCTCCGCTTGTGATGACGAGCTTCTTCGTCCTGCCGAAGCTGGGGTGCCTGCGGGCGGCGTCTGCCGACATCGCCCCGACGAAGATGTTCTTAGCTACGGTCGAGAGACCTACCTCTCCCGCGATGACCTTGGCGAAAAGACACTCCGACAGAAACCCGACCGACGGATGCGTCAACTCGACCGCGTAGGGGATGACTCCCAGCACCTGAACCCCGAGTCCGGCTATGATTGGTGCGTAGGTAGTCTTGAAATCCTCTATGTCGTACGCGCGGTTGACGATGACGCCGGCGAACGATACGCCATCGAGGTTGAGATGGTTTGTCACGAACGTGATATCGTCCAGGATGGTCCTCTCGTCACCTCCCGTCACGACCACGAGCGAGGCGTCAGTGTGTCTGGCCAGCGAGATGGGGTCGAGATTCGAGCGAGGCGTCAGTGTGTCTGGCCAGCGAGATGGGGTCGAGATTGACGGAGATGCCGTAGCTCAGGTCTCTTCCGGCCTCGATGAACACGACGTCCCTGTCCTTCTCGATGTGTGACAGCAGCTCCCCGAGCTTCCTCTCCGTTTCCGTCTCGTCGTACATGAACCTGAGCTTGGAGTGATCGAACCCCAGACTGATGTCCTCCGGGTTCTCGACCAGACCGAAGATGTTCGCGATGAGCGCTGAATCGTAGTCCCAGAGCCGCTTCTTCTTGTAGAGAAGGCGGTCGCCGAACGGCTTCATGTAG
>JALGZG010000360.1 GCA_025782345.1 bacterium
GCCATACCAGAAACAACCACAGAGCGGTCGGGCCGAACAGGAGCGCGGTGAACCACCTTACGACGTCGTCGAGCGAACCACCGACGCTGCCGAAGAGACCGCGGTCGATCTCGACGTAGAAGTTGAAGTCCAGCCGTCTGAAGGCGTAGATGAGGAGCATGGCGGCAGCGAACGGCAGCCAGGCGATCTGAAGAACCGACAGGTCGGTCGCACGGACGAGCCACACGAGCGCGACGACCGACAGAGGTCCGGCGTAGAGAACCGCCAGGATATCACCGAGGCCGACGGCCCGGTCGCGGCCGGAGGCCTCGAGGAGCTCGGGCCAGAAGCGTCTGGCTATCGAGTGCAGCAGCTTCTCCATGACTGAATCTCCGCGGCCGCTCACGTGGCCTTGCGAGCGACTATCGCCAGAAGCTCACGGAAGGCGTCTTCCGGAGTCCCGGGCAGTGAGTCGAGGAAGTCGCCACCGTCGAACCCGCCGTCAGACAGCAGGCGGCCGTAGCCGTTGTTCGTGTAGGCCTGAACGGTCATCGCGTGACGCTCGACTCCGCCGGTCGCGGCGTCGACGATGTAGAAGCGCGTCGTGGCCGTCTGGCTCTCCTCATCCCAGGAGTGCTCCTCAAGGCACAGATGAGACGAGTCGGAGAACAGCCCCGCTTCGGACGTGTACCACGTGGAAGGGCTCTCCCCCGTCTCCCTGACGGCGTCGTATCTCTGCGGCTCGAGCAGCAACGCGCCCCCGGGCACGAGCGCGTCGTGCGCCTTTCGGACAAGCAAAGCGGCATCCGCGGGCGGGAAAACGTTCAGTTCACCGAAGATGAGCATGACGAGGTTGCACACGGCGCCGGGTTCAGCGTCCCTGACGTCCCCGAGGAGGTACTCCACCTCCACCCCGCCCTCGCGGGACAGCTCACCAGCATGCTCGATGGCGGCCGGCGAGAAGTCGATGCCTACACAGTCGTGCCCGAGCGCCGCCAGCCGGCTCGTGTAAAGACCCGGTCCGCAGCAGAGGTCGAGGACTCTACCGTGTTCGCTCTTGAGCAGAGCGCCGTGAATCCACTCGACGTGCCTGTCGATGATGTCGGACCGGCGGCTCGCCCGGTCGTGGTCCTGAGAGAGGTGCTGGTCGAGCATCCGTCTGCTAAACGATGGCTCGTTCCACGGGATGTTGCCGCCTTCTTCCCACGGGATGGGAACGGGCGCCCGCTGCACGATCTCAGTGAGCTTCATCGTGTCAGATCCCTAAAGGCGAGTGGTCGCGCCCGCCGACTAATCGTTGCACGTGCACGTGACGGTGCCGATGCCGGTGACTCTCTGGCAGACCGTCGGCGCTCCGTGATATCTGATGCTGCCGGTCCCCGAGATGTTCGCATCCAGGGTGTCCTGAACGTGTATGGTAATGCTCCCCGCTCCACTCACGACAGCGTTCGCCGTCACGCACTCGAGATCGGGCGCCGTGTAGTTGCCGGCACCGCTCAGCTTGATGCTCTGGGAGACGGTCCTTCCCGCGACCTCGCAGCTTCCAGCGCCACTGAGGATGACGCTGAGAGATTCCGCACTCAGTGAACCGATCTCGATGGCCCCCGCACCGCTCACGACCAGCGAAAGTCCGTCCGAGTCGATGCGGGGTGCGTCTATGCGCCCGACTCCGGACAGAACCAGCTTGCTGATCCGATCCATGGTGACGCTGAACTTTATCGACAGTCTCTTCCGCTTGAGGCCGTTGACCCACCCGGCCTTCCTGAGCCCGAGGACGAGGACGCCGTCCTCCACCTCCGCCGTCACCCTCGGCATCACGTCCTCTTCGGCCTCAATGGTCAGCGCGGTGTGGTCGCCCTGCGTGACTGTCACGCTGCCGAAGCCCCTGAGTGTGACCCCGTCGAACCCACTCACATCTCTGGTTTCGGTAATTGTCCTCTCGTCGGACATGGTGCCGTCTCCTTTCGATGTGGCCCCACGGCTCAGTAGCCGAGATCGAGATCAACGCGGTTCGGGATGGGCTGGTCGCTGAGCGACCGGGCTCATCGGTCGGGTAATTGTACCAGACGTCGAGGCCGGCTGCATGCAGAGTTCCGTCGCGAGGAGCATGGAACAGCGCGAACTCATCCACGATCGGACCACGGCCGACGTTGACCAGAATGGCACGCTCAGACATGAGCGCCAATTCACTCTCGCCGGAAGCGACGGCAGCTCCGCTGCAGTGCGGACGCGGCATCAGGTCGTTCTCCACCGGCTACTGTCCCTCGTAGATAGCCACCGCCTCCGGCATGTGAGAGCGGATGTCCTCGATGCGCGTTGCGTGCGACGGATGCGTGGACAGGAACTCGGGGGGCTGCCCCTCGCTCTGCGCCGCCATCCGCCGCCAGAACTGGAGCGCCTGCCTCGGGTCGTATCCGGCCCTCGCCATCAGCAGGAGGCCTATCCGGTCTGCCTCCGACTCATGCTGCCGGCTGTACGGAAGCAGGACGGCAACCTGAGAACCGACGCCGTAGGCCAGCATCGCGAGGTTCCTCGTCTGCTCGGGCTTCTCCTCGATGGCCTTCGAAAGCGCCATGCCGCCCAGCTGCGCCAGCAGAAGTTGGCTCATGCGCTCACCCCCGTGGTTCGCAACCGCGTGGGCGACCTCATGGGCCACGACGACCGCCAGGCCCTCGTCGGTCTCCGTGAGGGGCATGAGTCCGCTGAAGACGACTATCTTCCCGCCCGGCATGCAGAACGCGTTGGCCGCTTCGTCCTCGATGAGCTGGAACTCCCAGTCGTAGTGCGACACCTCATAGTCCATGCCGTACTCGCGCATGAACCCGGAGGCCGCCTCGGCGACTCGTCCGCCGACCTCGGCGACCATGTTCTTCGCACCGACGTCCCCGGAGACCGTCGACTCCGCAACGAACTGCTTGTAGTCCTGCGCAGCCATACCGATGAGTTCGGATTGCGGGACCAGCGACAGCTGATGCCGACCCGTGATCGGGACGATCGTACACCCGGCCAGCAGCACCGACGCAAGGCACCAAACAACGATTCCCCTCGACATTACTACTCTCCCTTCAGTCTCGCGAACGATCTGAACTCTGAGGCCAAGGCGTCCGTCACCGCGCGATCGCGCGACAGAAGGAAGCCCGAACTCAGATCGACATCCCAGAGCACCACCGCCCGGCGTGCCGCGTTCCTGTCTCGACGGCGGTGACGCGCCCGAACGGTACGGTCAGCGTCCGCTTCGTGAGGTAGCGACGGAAATGGAATCCGTGAGCGTCGTACCAGTAGAGGCCGTTCCCGCGCGCGAAGAAGCCGTCACGCCTGTAGCGCTTCCACCACTTCCCGTCCATCTCAGTGCCCAGATAGGAACCGACACGCTCGGCCCCCTCAGGCGCCTCCCCCAGACATCTCGCCCCCCGGCGCAAACGGTCCCCCTTCCCGCGGCCAGCTACTCCTCGTCCTTGCCGACGGGCCAGCCGCTGCCCTCTCCGGCCGGCGCAACGACATCGAACCCGCGTGCCGCCAGCTGCGTCACCAGCTGGTCCGACGACCTAAGCCACTGACCCCACTTGCGGCCCATGTGCTCCGTCCAGCTGTAGTCGTCGTAGGTAAATGTTTCTTCCCGACCTTCCTGGAGCGGCACCATGTAGTTCGCCTTGCGGTAGTAGTCCTGCGACAGGTACCCCTCGTCCATCACGCGCATCGCCTCCGCGAGCCCGGCTTCATCCGGGTCAGAGTACTCGTCCTCGAAGAGGTGGAAGAACAGCGGATAGCGCGGCCTCGGCGGCGGGTCCTCGGCGGGGTAGCCCATGGCCAGCTCGACGAGCGGGAATAGCCTTGTAGGGCGTGCCCCCAAGGAAACAGCTCCCCATTCCGAGGCTCTCGGCTGCCATCACCATGTTCTCAGCCATGTAACAGGCGTCCTGGATGCCAAACAGGAGCAGGGAGAGGTCGTTGGCCCTGGTCTTCCACCCTCGCTTCGCCATGATCAGCTCCAGCCTGTGTGCGTCGACACAAACGGTGAAGAGGAGCGGCGCCCGGAAGGGGGTGCTGTCGCGGTCGCGCTTCAGGAGGGAGCGGCGCCCGGAAGGGGGTGCTGTCGCGGTCGCGCTTCAGGAGCACGCTTCCGAGCTGCGCGGCGAACGGCGCCTGCTGCCCGGCGCGGACGATTGCCTCGACCACGTCGTCGCTGGGCTCCCTGTCGGTGTACTTGCGGATCGACTTCCGCACCAGCATCTGTTCTATGACGGTGTTCGGTTTCATTGCTCTCCTTGGCTGGTGCATCTCCATTCGAGAGCCGGGTTCGCCGGCTCATCGTTGCGCACCACGGCGTCGGCCCGCTCACGAGGGCGCCACCGTTCGAGATAGAGCCGCTCCCCCGGGATGTAGCGGCTTTCGTAGCGCTCCCGCACGGCCCGCTCACTTCCGAAGAGCGACAGGTCACGCTCCAGCGCCCGCGCGAGCGTCACGTCGAATCCCGCGTCCACGAAGATACTGAAGTCCCAGAACTCCCTCAGCTCCTCGCGCAGAACAAACACGCCATCGAACAGTAGCACAGCGTTCGGATCCGCGATTCGCTCCGGCGAGTCGACCGGTGATTCGGCCCTGAAGTCGAAGACGGCGGTCCGGTAGCGTCTGCTCCCCCCGGGCCCCAGTGGAACGAGCAGACAGGACCTCACGGCGTCGTAGTCGAAGGAATCGTCGAGATACCCCTCGGGCGACGTGCTAGCGCCGGTGGCGTGGGCGGTGAAAGCCGTCTATCGACGCGCGGATGACCGACCGGCCGAGCCCGGACAGGCAGTCCGCGAGCTCATCGGCCAGCACGGTCTTCCCGGAGACGCCGACACCGTCGATCGCCACTCGGACCGGGTGGCTCCGTTCCGTCGCGCCGATGGCGTCTGACAGCTCCACGAGCAGGTTGTCTCTGGTCAAGGGGCTCTCCACACTCGCGGGGACGCAGCCCGCTCACTAGAAACGCGCCGACAGTCCGAACCGCACGCCGTCCGAGCTGAACTCCGGCGATCTGGTGGTTGTATCGATTCTTAAGCTCGTGTCAGGGTTTTGCGATGAGATGCGCTGCTCGACCCTGTCCTCGAACTTGTACATGCCCGACACGGCGTACTCAGAGTGGATCGAGAATATCTCATTGATGAACCACTCCACTCCGGCGAACGCCTGAAG
>JALGZG010000243.1 GCA_025782345.1 bacterium
CGCGTTGCGTTTCGTTCGGGCGGCTTGTGGGAACGATCACATCTGTTACGCCAGTTCGCGCGCACATTCAAAGGGAGGAGTCATGAACGCAAGACCGTTCATTGTCCTTATGGTTGTGGTGACCTTGCTGGTGGCGGTCACCGCTTGCGGGAGCGATGTTCCGAAGCAGGATGTCGCGACGGACGATGCTCAGAAGATGATCGAGGCAGGGAGCCTTGAAGACATCGGTCTGTCCGAACAGGATGTCATCGACAGCTATCTCTATGTCCTCGCTCGGTATCTGGTGATTCGCCAGGAGCACATCGACATGGCTGAGGAAGGTGTCGACTACAACGTCATCAAGTACAACGAACTGGGCAAGGCCGAGTTCGTGAATCCAAATCTGGACGTGGCCTATCTGGAAGCCTGGTTCGCAGTAGACGAGGACACTCCAGTCATCCTGGAGATACCCGAGATCGAGGGTCGCTACTACACGGCGCAGCTGTGTGATGAGTGGGCCGAGATCATCACCAATATCAACGAACGAAACTACCCCAATCATGCGTACGGACAGTTCGCTCTCTGCCTGAAGGGGTCCGATCCCGAGATTCCGGCGGGGGCGGTTCGGGTGGATCTGCCGTCGAAGAAGGCGAAGATGCTGGCTCGGGTTGAACGCAAGGGAGATGACGAAGGTGCGTTACAACTGCAGCATGCCTTCAAGATCATCAAGGTGGGAGAACCCGAAATCGACAAAGCGGTCGAGATTCCTATGTTTACCAACAGTGACTTGATCCGAGTGGACGCTTTTCAGAAGCCGATGGTGGAGGAGGTTCTGGGCAGTGCTCCTGACGCTGTGAGCATGGCGGCAGATCTTGAGAAGAAGGTGCTGGCCATCGCGAAGTATATCGAGATGGATGATGCCAACCGGGCTGCCATCGACAGCATCATCAAGGAGAAGGCCATTCCACACCTGCTGGCCCTTTCCAGTGGAGAGGTGAGGGGAGATGCTCGCGGAGGTTGGATCAGTACCAGGGAGTGGAGTGAGTTCGGAGACGATTTCGAGTTCCGCTGTTCCTCGAACTACGCAGGGATCTGGTGGAACAGCTCGCTGGAAGTGGTCTACTACATGGGATTCAGGGATCAGGCTGGCAGGCCGCTCCAGGGCGACGATACGTATGTGATCCACTACGAGCCGGAAGACCTGCCCATGAAACATGTCGATGCCTACTGGTCTCTCACGATGTTGAGTCTGCCGGATTTCCGCGTGGTACCTAATGCGATGGAGCGGTACAACCTGAACAACGTCTCAGAGCTCCAATACGAGCCGGATGGGTCCTTGAGTATCTACCTGGCGTCGGAACTGCCGGTCGATGCTCCCGAATCAAACTGGTTGCCCTCACCGAAGGGCAGCTTCACCGTGGCCCATCGTCTCTATGTGCCAAAGGAAGAGGTGTTATCCGGGGAGTGGTATGTGCCGCCGATTCAGAATCAGACGAGGTAGGGGAATTCGCGACTGAGGCAGCGTGCCAGAGAAGAAGACAGGGCATGAGAAGGGGGGATCATGAAGGGCGTTATCGCGAGGCAGCTCTTCTCCATTCTGCTGTGCACCGCGCTCCCGCTTGCAGCTGCCGGTGGTGCGGCGGAGCAGCTTCCCGATGACCTCATGAGCGTCATCGACTCGTTCTATGCTGCCATCGAGGACGACGACATCGAGACACGGGTGGCGCTCTTGGACGACGAGATCGTCATGATGCCGAACGATTGGACGATGACGGCCGGGAAGGAAGCGGTCGCGGCGGGGCTCCGGGCGGGCGCGGGCGGCGTCTTCAGGATACGGGACCGCGAGATCGTTCACGCCGACGTCAGTGACAGCCTCGCCTATACCGTGAATTCCTACTACTACACGTGGCACGCGCCGGAGGACGAGGCGCAGTGGCACAAGACGAAGAACGTCCACGTTTGGGCCAGGGATGCGGAAGGTGTCTGGAAGCTCCGCGTCGACATCTGGAACAGCGACGTGCGACTGACGGACTTCGCCGACGAGTAGCGGAGTCACCGGCTGCGCAGCATAAAGGGTCCTCAAGATGTCTCAGCAGGGACGGGCTCGTCTGTGGCAAGAGGGGCCCGTCCATGCTATGCTGGTGGTATGAGAAAGCGCACCGCTCCACTCTCCCTGCTCGCTCTGCTCTGCGT
>JALGZG010000149.1 GCA_025782345.1 bacterium
GGTCAGGAGGGAGTCATGAGGGTTGCTCCATGGATCGCAGCGATGTTGGTGCTCGTTGCCGTGTCTTCACCGGCCAGCACCTTCTTCTTCGAGGAGAACCGCGGGCAGGCCGGGTTCATCATGCCGATGATGACCGACTCGTACGTTGACGTTTCCCTCAAGCTCGACGAGATGAGCATCGATGATGTGGATATCGACGGTACGGTTTTCCAGCAGGTCTCAACTCCCGGCGTCATGTTGCCGAACGACAAGGGCGCGCCCAACCTGCCAGGTTTCGGGCGGTTCATCGCCGTGCCGAACGGCGCCGTCCCGAGGCTCGAGATCCTCTCCATGAAGAGCCAGGTCTTTCGGGGCATAGACGTTCTTCCCGCTGCTGAGATCCCTCTGGATACGGATGACTCACCGGCGGTCTACGTCAAGGACGAGGCCATCTACGCGACCGACGCGAACTACCCCGAGAATCCGGTCCGTCTCTCCGGGCTCATGAGCCTGAGAGGTGTCGACGCAGTGATGCTGGGCATCATGCCGTTCCAATACAACCCGGTGACGCGAGAGCTCATCGCGTATACCGACATCGAGGTCCGCGTGGTCTTCGAGGGCGGGAGCGGGACCTTCGGCGAGGACAGGTTGAGGAACCGGTACTGGGAGCCCGTGCTGGCCGCGAACCTCATGAACTACGAGTCGCTTCCGGAGCCTCAGTTCCGCGTCCCCGACACGCGGGACACGGACTACGAGTACGTCGTCATCTGCCCGGACGATCCGGTCTACACTGCCTGGGCCGACAGCATCGCGCAGTTCCGTTGTGACCAGGGCATCGATGCCGGCGTTGTGACGCTCACCGAGACGGGCGCGACCGCAAGCTCCATCGAGTCGTGGATCAACGCCGCCTACGCGAGCCCGACCCCTCCAGTGGCGATCCTGCTTCTGGGTGACTACGTCGCGAGCGGAGGCACGACGGGCGTTACGTCGCCCATCTACGACAACTACTGCGTATCGGACAACATCTACGGTGACATCGACGCCGACCACCTGCCGGAGATCGCGATGGCCCGCATGACGGCGAACCCGTCGAACGTCGAACGTCTTGTGCGCAAGGCCATCGACTACGAGCGGAACCCGCCGACGAACCCCGGTTTCTACCAGAACCCCGTCGTGGCCTGCGGGTGGGAGGACGACCGGTGGTTCCAGCTCTGCGCCGAGATCATCTACGGGTTCCTCGCGAACGTCCACGGCAAGACCCCGGTTCGGGAGTATGCCATCTGCTCAGGAACGCCCGGTGGAGCCTGGTCAACCGCCGCGAACACCCGCATGATCACCGACTACTTCGGTCCCGGCGGGCTCGGGTACGTCCCCGGCACAAGTGGTCATCTGACGGACTGGGGTGGCAACGCGGATCGGCTCAACGCCGACATGAACAGTGGGGCCTTCCTCGTGCAGCACAGGGACCACGGCAGTTGGACGGGGTGGGACCATCCCCACTACTACATCAGTGATATGGCCGGCCTCACCAACACCGATCTTCCGTTCGTGTTCTCCATCAACTGCCTGACGGGCATTTACGACTGGTCGGGCGAGTGCTTCACGGAGGCCTTCCACAGGCACGAGCACGGTGCGCTCGGTCTCATAGCCGCGTCCGAGAGCAGCTACTCATTCGTCAACGACACCTTCGTGTTCGGCATGTACGACGAGATGTGGCCGGAGTTCGATCCGGGCTACCCCGCGGCGGCGCGTTTCAATGAGTCCGTCGGAGAACTGAGGCCCGCGTTCGCCAACGCGTCCGGCAAGCACTATCTGGCAGCCTCGAACTGGCCCTCCAACCCCGCTCAGAAGAAGGTCACGTACAATCTGTTCCACATGCACGGCGACGCGTTCACCCGTCTGTACTCCGAGGTACCGCAGCCGCTCACTGTCGCTCACGAGGGCGCGCTTTCAATCGGCGTGGCGACGTTCAACATCACGGCCGACGCGGGCGCCATCGTGGCGCTCACGATCGACGGTGAGATCATCGGTGTCGCGGAAGCGACCGGTGCGCCGATGGACATGACAGTGACGGCGCCGACAGCGCCCGGCGTGGCGAAGCTGACCATCACGAAGGCCAACTACTACCGCTACGTCGAAGAGGTCCCGGTCATCTACCCGGGAACCCACACCATCGTCCCGTCCACGGTCGTGGTGACCATCAGCGGGCGGGGCGTGTTGCCCGTGAGCGACACGACCGACGCCAACGGCGAGGCTGTCATTACGGTGACGGCGCAGTATGGCGAGGACCTCTCGGTGGTAGGACGGACGATAGGGGAGTCCTACGACTGCCTGAGCGACGTGCTCCCCGTTACAGGCGCTCTGGACTTCACTACCGTCGATGTTGAGGCGAGCGTCGCTTCGATTGGTCTCTACGGAGCTCTGACCCCGTACTACGAGGGTCTGATCGAGGCCAACGCCTCCCACACCGGGTTCTACCTGATGGTCGACGGGTGCGGAGTGAGTGATCAGGCGTTCTCCGGCGGCGGCACGACGGCCAGCCTGCTGGCGACGCCCACGAGCACGGGAGTCATCAGCACGGCGGTCTGCAAGGAAGGCTTCAACGTCTACCTCGAGGACATAGACGTGCAGATCGTGTACGGACAGCTCGCGGGCTCGGTTTTCGACGAGGTGAGCGTCCCCATCGTCGGGGCGGCCGTCAAGGGGTATCCCGCTGGGTCCGACACGACCGGCGCCACGCCGCTCTTCCAGGACGTGAGTGATGCCGCAGGCGGTTATGACATGGGGATGGACATCGATATCGGCTACTACGACGTCTACGCCTCGAAG
>JALGZG010000347.1 GCA_025782345.1 bacterium
CAGCTCAATTCCCCCTACGCCATGCGTCTCGCCGGCATCGCCGACGTCGATTCCGGAGACACGCCCGAGATCTTCCGAATGAGGATGGAGCCCGGCGACATCCTGTCGGTCGATGTTCTCGGCGTGACGGTGCACGCGAACTCCGCCGACTGCACGACGAGAGGCTCATTCGAGATAGACGTGAGTGAGTGGTCCTGGAAGGAGAACGTCTGGAACGGCTCGTTGGCCACTCACCTTCCCATCGATGAGGACGGTGACGGACTTCACGAGTCCGTTGTGTTCTCGATAGCCGGCGGCATGAGCAAACGCCCGAGGGGCATCGGCGTAGCGGACTGGACGAGCGGCGAGACGCGGTGGTTCCTGCCGGTCGGAGCCGCGCCGACTCAGATACTGGAATTCGAAGACCTCACCGGTGACGGCGTTCTTGACATTGTCTTCGCGATGGGAGCGCCTTGTAACATGGTCTTCGAGGAGAACAGTGTCGATACTCTCTCCTACGTGGCCGCCGCGACGCTCGGAGGTGAGCTGCTCTGGATCAGAGAGATAGGGGGCCCGTCGAGCGGGCCCTGTTTCACCGTCGCTGACGTGGACGGTGACGGAGCCGTGGAGGTGCTGACGGGCCAGGTCTACGGCCGGGAGACCGTATCGGACTACCACGCGCTCGCGGTCTGGAGGGGGCGTGACGGGGAGCCGCTGGCCAGTTGGAACAATGGTTACGCGGTGAACTCGGTCGCCATCCTGCCCTCGGACGAAGGCAGCAGGATCTTCGCGGCGGTGGGTGACGGCGTGCTGCGGTCCTTCCGGCTGGTCCAGGGCAAACTGGAGCTGGTCGGGGAGATGGACTGCGGGTCGGCGGTCGTCTCGCTGTCGGTCGTGTCTCCTGACCCGCTCAAGTCGAAGTCGCTCCTGGCTGCCACCCACGACGGTGCTTTCGTACTCTTCGATGCGGATCTCCGCCCGCTGGCCCTGTTCGACTCGGAGGGCTCCGGCAGGTCCGGGAAAACCGGCCGCGACATGACGTTCGCCGTCGGAGGGCGGGGCATCCTCGCGCGGACGGAAGAGGAGCTCTTCTGTCTGGGGCTCACGCGGACGCCTCTGGACCTCCGGCCGATCGTGCTGCTGGGGCTGTGCGGGCTGGTGTGCGGAGCTGCCTGCGTGCCCGGGGTGAGACGCGCCTCATTGGCGTCTCTTCGCCGGGCGCTCATGCCGCCGTCCGACAGGGCCGACGCGGCGGACGAGCTGCTGGACGGCCTGGCCACCGCCGGTCACGGGAAGCTTGCCGTGACCTCCACTCTGAGAAGACTCCGCAAGCAGACCACGATGAGCTCCGGGCTCGAGGGCCCCGCGCCCGCGGAGCTGCAGGAGCGATGGCGAGGTGCGGTTCGGGACGCGCTCGAGGTTGGAGTGACGAGCCTGGGCGGCGTGGTGCTCACGGCGCGCAGGATGGGACTGGCGCCGTCCACCGTCGCCAGACTCAAAGCGGATCTCGACCGCGCGCGCAGGCTGCTGAGAAGCGCCCCCGAGCGCGTGCCCACGGGCGCCGACGCGGCCGCGTTTTCGGAGCGGCTCGAGCCCCTTCTCGAATCGGTGGAGAGCCACCTCGCGGAACTCAAAGCCTCGGCCCGACGGTATGTCTCGGCCGAACTCGTGGCGGAGCTCCGTCGGGTCACGGAGGCCCACAGGTCAGACTTGCTGGGCGCAGGCATCGAGCTCCAGGCTCCCGCGGTGACAAGCATCGAGGGGGTGAGGGTGTTCGGCACGCGGCTCGAGGTGTGCTTCGTGCTGGACAATCTGCTGTCGAACGCGATAGAGGCGGTCAGGAACGCAGCGCAGCGTCGCATCGAGCTGTCGATGTGCCGCAACGGCGACAGGGTCTCGGTGACGGTGTCCGACACAGGAGTGGGCATCCCCGAGGAACTCAAGGAGGACGTGTTCAAGGCCGGCGTCTCGAGCAAGGCCGGCGGAGGGCACGGACTGCCTCGCAGTAGGGAACTGCTCAAGAAGCGCGGTGGAGACATCGTGCTCGTCCGCTCCACCACGGGAGAGGGCACCGAGTTCGCGGTCTATTTCGAGATCGCTTGAAGTAGCTACGCGCTCTGACAGAGCAGCAGCCGAACCTCGAACGTCGCGCCCTCACCGGGCGACGACCTCACGAGTTCGGGACGACCCACCTCGGACCCATCTCGACGGAGATCCGCAGACGGCGCACCACCTCGTCCGTCATGGCCCTGATCGCGTTTCCGAGGAGGTTGTCCAGGACGAACGAGAGCTCCTGGGGAGTGCCCAGCACGCGGGCGCTCTTGAGCGCGCCCGGGTTCGGGCTCTCGAGCTCGACGCCCAGTCTCTCGATCTCCGAGCTTCTCGACCTCAGCGCCCTGCCAAGCTCGACCCCGAGAGATGAGGATCGCTCCACCTCGGCTGCGTACTTGATTCCCCTGAGCGCCTCATCGAGAACAGGAAGGATCTCGTTGAGTCTGGATTCGAGCGATGCGGCATCTGATTCATCGGGGAGCGTCGCCGGCATATCATGGATAAGCGCGCGCAGCCTCTCGAGCGCCGACGAGAGGTGTCGCGTGTGTATAGGCGCAGTGCCCACTCGCTCCGAGAGCCGCGCGATCGTCGCTACGCCGGGGATGCCGATGTCCAGAGAGTTGCCCAGGGCATCCCTGAACCGCTCCTGGAACGCAGGCGGGAGGTCTCCCTCGTTTGCGCGGATCATCTCCGACTGTCTTCTCAGGCGACGGAACGTGGACGTGGCGGCCAGCTTGCCGTGCCCGGCCGTCGTGAGCGCGGTCAGGAGTTCCTCGATCGAATCGTCCCTGGTATCCCTCGGGAGCAGCCACCGCCTGAGCGCGGCCAGTGACGCCCTTCTCGACGCCGGGACGAGGGCCGCGGCCGCGACCACGCTGAGCAGGGGCACGAGCAGCCGCATCCAGAGCGGAAGAGGTTTCGCGGCGAGAACGTAGCGATGCGTCTTGTTGGATGTGCGGATGAGAATCGCGCCCGCCGTCCCGTGAGGAGTCCCGACGTTGGTCGATCTGATACTCCCGCTGCCGTCTATGGTCTCGCCGATGTGGACCATGGCGAGCGGATTCAGCCACTCGTCGACCACGGCTACCGTGCCCTTGCCCATGCCTACTGCCAGTCTCCACTCGTCGAACAGCGGATGCAGTACGACCGATGCCATGGATTCCACGGCGTCGCGGCAGTTCAGCGTGCTCTCGACTCTTCCCAGCGGAGACGCCTGAGAGCGCCGTCGGATGAGCCGGCGAAGATGCGCTTTCCCTCCGTGCATTGCTCGATGAGCACGCAGTTGGTCGGGTGCCCGATTCTCAGCGTGCCGAGCAGAGTTCCATCGGATCCCCTCCATATGGCGAGCTCCGGACTGGTGGTATCTGCTTCCGAGTGGTAGTGGACGGCCGTCACGACCTCGATCGTGCCGTTCCCATCCAGGTCATCTGCCGCGAGTTCGACTCCGGAGGAATGTCCACCGAGCTGCCGTGACCAGAGCGTGTCGCCCTCGACATTGACGGCGATCACGTACGAATGACCATCGTTCCACGGGCCCGCTTCCACACGATTACTAGGAGCTCCAAGCCCCAGGAGCAGATCCGCACGAGCGTCGCCGTCGACGTCGACGATGGCCGAACCACCGGTGGGCGTTGCGCCCGTCGGAAGACGCCACTCGATCTGTCCACTCTCGAGATCCCAGAGCATCACCTCCCGCGGTCTCAGGGTTATCCCCGCGGTTGCGGTGAGAGCCAGGGCGTCCGTTCTTCCATCTCCGTTCCGGTCGAACGGTTTCAGGAGCGCGATGCTTGCCCCCCACTGCCCGTCGGGGAGAAGCCGACCTTCGGTGTCGAGCGCCAGCGAGGAGACCTCAACGAGCTGCGCCGACGCGCCCTCCACGACGACCTCGGACGCGAAGACGCGCAGCTCCGGCGGATCATCACCCGTGATCTCCGTGAACCCACAGACGCCCCCCTTGCTCATGAGGTGCTTGGTCATCAGTGCGTAGAACTGGTTCCCTTGGATTCGCGCGACCGACAGGTACGCCGCGCCCCCGAAGCCGGCGTCGTACTTCACCGCCTCGTCCACGCCGTCGCCGTCGAGGTCGGCCACGGAGAAGCTGCCGCTGTAGGGCGCTGCGAGGACAGCGATGGGGAGCTCGTAGCGCAGGCGGTC
>JALGZG010000264.1 GCA_025782345.1 bacterium
TCCAGGCCCCGACCTGGGCCAACTTCGTCACGAAGATGATCTTCTACAACGCGAACGACAACACGGTCAACCCGGAGGACCCCGAGGCGGACAGCACCCAGCCGTTCACGGCCTTTGTCTGGCGCCCCTCAGGCACTATGCCCGGCGTTAAGGGGAACGACGGATACGTGCCCTTCCCGAACTACGCCATGTATCCGGAGGACGAGTGGATCATCGTCACCTACCCGACCGCGATCAACATCACGGACAACTCGCACTACCCCGACAAGCAGTTCTTTGTGGGGCTCCGGTGGGAGTACAGGCATAGTCCCCACATCTACGAGGACCATTCGGAGCCCATCGCCTACAGGAGCTTCTTCTATGACTACTCGCAGGTCTGGGAGGTACGCAGCGTCAACACCATGATTCGTGCGGTCGTGTCGGATGTGCCCAGTCTCGAGGGCAAGGGGAGGGAGCTGGTGCTCACCCCGACGCGCCTATCGCGCTAGGAAGGCAGGGAACGGTCTTCGTCAGTACAAGCAAGAAGCCCCGGCTCCGTTGGAGCCGGGGCTTCTGCATTTCTCTCTACTCTCTCTACATGTTCCGGATCGTGATGACGTCACCGGGATAGATTCTCGAGTTCCACGCAAGGCCGTTCCAGCGCAGCACGTCTCTCGTGCTCTTACCGTGCTTCCGCGCTATCGACGAGACCGTGTCTCCGCGGCGAACGCGATAGCTGACGGTCGGGGAGAGGTGGGCGTAAGCGGACGCGCTGTCCGTTCCCGGTCCGACCGGGATCACGATATAGCTCCCCGTGCGGATCCGGTGCGCGTTCCGTATATCGTTGACTGAGGTTATCGCAGAGATACTGGTGCCGTAGGCCCTCGCGATGCCGGAGAGCGTCTCTCCTGTCGTCACGCGGTGCCTTCGCCACGTGACCCGCTCCTCCGGTGGAATGGAAGCGATCGCGGCAAGGCACTGCCGTCCGGTGCCGGTCGGAACCCTCACCGTGGTGGGGGAACTGCTCGGCGGCGTGCACCACCGGCGGAGCGCCGGGTTCAGCTTCTTTATGTCATCGTACCCGGTACCGGTCGCCTCGGCGATAACCTGGAGATCGACAGCATCCGTGATCTCGATCGTGTCGTACGAAAGCGGCGCACCGGCAGTCGGCATCTCGAACCCGTACTTCGACGGGTTGGTCCCGATGAGAACCGCCGCCATGAACTTCGGCACGAAGTTCTCCGTCTCCCGGGGAAGGTCCAGACACCAGTAGTCCGGACAGGAGGGTCTCTTCCTCTGCGCGCGCTCCACTCGTCCCTCGCCGGAGTTGTATCCTGCCAGTGCCAGCTCCCACGACCCGAACCTCTGGTGGAGCTCCTTGAGGTAGGCACACGCCGCGCGCGTCGCCGTCTCCGGATCCCGACGCTCGTCGATCCACCAGTCGACCCTGAGTCCGCACATCCTGGCGCGGCTCGAGATGAATTGCCACATGCCGGCCGCGTGGGCCCTGGAATACGCGTTTGGATTGAGACCGCTCTCGATGACTGCGAGGTAGAAAAGCTCGGGGGGTAGGCCCTCTTCCTCGAGCATCCTGTCTATCATGGGGCGGTAGCGAGGAGCCCGCGAGAGCCAGCGCTCCATGTCCTTCCGGCCCCTGCCCTGGAAGTAGTCCAGCCACTTCTCGACGCGGTCGTTGGTCACGGTGACGACGGGAGCTTCACAGCCCGTCGTGGACTCCGTGGATTCGAGAACAGGAAGTGGTATGGTGTCGATTCGGGCCGTTTCGATCGGAACGGACTGCGCCGCCGGGGGGCCTCGGCCCTCTATCGCCGCCAGGAAGTACTCGACCCTCGCCTTCAGGGAGGATCTCTCGGATCTGAGGCCCGTGTTGCTCGGGTGGGCGTCGCCGAGCTCAGCCAGCGCCTGCCTGAGGAGGGGACGAGCCTCCTCGAACTCGTCCGTCACGTAATGGGCGAGGGCCTCCTTGTAGAGCAGCTCGGCCGCCGCGATAGACTCAGCGGCGCTGGCGCCGTCCTGCCCCAGCGCGCGCAACTCGTCGCTCGGCGCGGGCGCGACCCGCGATGTGCCGGAGCAACCGGCGACCACGACTACAGTGAACAGTGCGAGTGTGATTCTTGGCAGTTTCATGAGCGGTGAGAATATCCTCTGGATGCGAATGCACGCAAGGAAAAACGCGAGGCCGTATACGGCGACCTTATTGACTGTACCTTAACTATTGTGTATACTTAATGAAAGAACCGTGCCGGACAAGGTCCGTGACGTCTTCAGGGGTAGTTACACCCTCGACAACTATGAAAAAGCCCGCGCGTTCCCCCACGGAGCTCCTGACCAAGCTCCTGCCCATCGATCGCCTTGACGAGGAGGGCCTGGCTCTCTATAGGAGCGTTGTGTCTTCCCGCGACGAGCGAGCGTTTCGTCGGGGGGCCGTGCGTCTGATGGACAGACTCTGCGAACTGGGCTACATGCGGAGGCTCTCTCGGACGGAGAATCAGGGGACCGTCCGCCTCACGTACCGGAACCTCCTGACGCTTGACACCGTGTCGATCTCATTGGAGCAGCCCACACCGGAGCAGGCGGCGCGGCAGACGTCGGACGCCGGGCCGCATGGGGTGCCTCCTGAATCGGAGACCTTGCGAGGCGAAGAGCCACTCCGAAGGCTGGACGAGCCGCCCCGCGCGGCCATGACGCTGTCTTTCCTTCGAGCCGTCGCCGCCTCGAGCCGCCGGACCGATCTCGCCGGAGCGCTCGGATATCTCTACGACCTACTGAAGGACGCGGTCGGCGCCGACCGGGTGGCGCTCGCTATGTCCAGGGGGCTCGCTGATTCCCAGACGGTCAACCTGACGGAGTTCGAAGACGTCTGCGTGTCGAGCGAGGAGGACCAGGTCGCACCCCCGGACATCAGGGAGAAGGTCGAGGCGACTGGCGAGGCGCTCTCCATCCAGGACATCCGAAGGGACTCTCGTCACGTCCGGTATTTCCCCGGCCGGGCGTCGGGAGCGCTTGCAGTGGCGCCGCTCAAGGCAGAAGCCTACGTCTACGGCACAATAGGGATCTGGAGCAGCAGGAGCTACGCGTTCGACTCCAACTCGGTGGCCGTGCTGCAGTTCGTCGCCGAGTTTGCAGCGGGGCTCATCAAGCGCCGACTCGAGGTCGAGGAACTTATCTTCATCGACCAGACCTGCCAGATCCACAACCGCCGATACTTCGACGAGCAACTTGCGCGCGAGATCGCGCGGTCCAAGCGGACCGGGAACGCCATGGCGCTTCTGATCGCCGATCTCGACAACTTCAAGAGCGTGAATGACACACTTGGGCACGCCGCGGGCGACAGTGTTCTGCGACAGGTGGGGAAGATACTGTCCGAGAACGCGAGGGAGGTGGACATCGTGGCCAGGTACGGAGGAGAGGAGTTCGGGGTCATACTGCCGGACATCTCACGCGAGGGCGCCCTCACCGTGGCAGAGCGCATCCGCAGCACGATCGCGATGCACGGCTTCATCACCGGGTCCGAACAGCAGCCCACGTGGGATCTCACCATCAGCATCGGCGGGGCGCTGTACCCGCTGGATGCCTCCTCGAGAGACGACCTCATGGACAAGGCTGACCGCATTGCCCTGTACCAGGCCAAGCACCTGGGGAAGAACAGGGTCATCATGTATGAGGACACACCGAGTTGACTGGTGACTTCTCTCTTCTTTCGGACGCGCTCGAAATCCGCAGAGGACAGCTGGTCGCGCTCGTCGGAGGCGGCGGGAAAACGGGGGCGATGCTCACGCTTTCACGCGAGCTCGCGGACAGGGGGTGGCGCGTGCTCGCATCGACGACGACGCGAGTGGGGCAGAGCGTCGCGACTTCGATGCCGGTGCTCACGATGACGGGTGACGACCCGCCGGAAGAACTCGCGCGCGCCATGTCCGAGTCCGGGTGCGCCTTTCTCTCAGGCGGACTCGGGGACGACGGGAAGCTGCTCGGAGTAGACCCGTGGACCCTGACGACGATCAGGGACCGATGTATCGCAGACGTCGTGATCGTCGAGGCGGACGGGGCCCGCCAGCTGCCACTCAAGGCTCCCGGGGAACACGAGCCAATCCTGCCCCAGGGCGTCGACCTCGTGTCACCTGTGGCCGGACTGGACGCGCTGGGGCGGCCCATCGAACAGGGCTACGTCCACCGTCCGGAGCTCCTGCGCCAGCTGACGGATTCGGACGTGGTCACGCCTGCGGTTATCGCAGACGTCCTGACCTCCGATGCCGGCGGGATGAAGGGAGTCCCGGAGGGTTCGGAGGTCTGCCCGATACTCAACAAGATGGACACGGCGCCGCGGGAGCTGGCGCTTGAGGTCGCCCGGGCCGTTCTTGCCAGGCGACCGGACCGCATCCACCGCGTTCTCATGACGAATCTCCACGACAGAGAATACGTTCTTGTGCTGCCTTGAGGAGGTTGACAGGCGGCCGCCTATCGTTCATGCTCTTCGAGCGTCTCGGACTGTCCGAGCTCGCACGCGGAAACCCAACACCGAGGCCGCAGCAGGGCCATCTGAGAGCACGTGCGTTATGCAAGGAGGTGCACGTGGCAAGAGCCTACGTGAAGATCAACGTCGCAGCAGGGAAGGAGCGCGAGGTCAGAGACAGGCTCCGCAAGAGGGCCGAGGTCGCCTCAGCCGACCTTACCAGCGGTGACCAGGACATCATCGCGCTGGTGCAGGCCGACAGCTTCGACGAGTTGCTGGACCTGACACTGAACCAGCTCAGGACGATTGAGGGAGTGACAGGGACGGTGACCAACCTCGTCGTCGACAAGGACGACGACCACTAGGTCCCTTCTGACCGGCGTATCTCCACCGCTGTGTGCCTGCGGGGGGAGCTACTCCAGCTCCGGAAGGTCCTCTGCGGGAATGCCGACCGGAGCCCTGCGCTGGGCCACGAATGCAACGACGGCGCCAGCGAGGATCGCAACGTCGGCGACGATCAGGATGAACGGGACGCTCAGGCAGAAAGTCGTTGCGACGAGCACAGGGATGACAACCCCGAATGTTTTGGCGGTTGTGCTCATGGCCTCCAGACTCCTCTGCAGTGGCCACCGGGCGGCGGCCGGATGTCCCATCCATCGGGGGTATTGCTTAACCTAGGTCCATCGTATCACATGTACTACACATTGTCAAGCACTCACCTCTGTAGCCCCTGCTCCCGTCACATCCAGCTGACCCACCTTGAGGGCCAGTCACACCCTACCACGCGCCCTGGTGTCCGTCCAGACAAACCTGGGCCGGAACGAAACGTGCTGCTGAACCGCACTGTTCTCCGCTAGCCCCCTGATTCCCCTGCTTCTGGCCATCCAATGCTCGACCTCAAAGGTAGAGTGCCGGCCCTGATGGCGGCTCTGGCAACGGCTCTGGGGGTCGGTCTGGCCGGGTTCTTCGCCACCGACGGTGGGGTTCACGTCACCATCGTCAGGCTGCTGGCGCCCGCCGGGCTCCTTCTATGCCTGCCTGCCGCTGTCAACGCCGTTGGCGGTCGACCGACACGGAGTCTTCTCGCCGACGTCGCGCTTCTCTGTGCACTGGTCGCAGCCGGATGCGCGCACTACGAAACCTCCCACAGGGCGCTTCCGTCCGACCACATCGCTCTCAAGGAAGTGGGTGCGACCATCGCGGTGCGGGCACGCGTAGCCGAGATTCGGCGGACGTCCTCGGGTCACACCAACGTTGTGATCGAGGTGCTCGGCCTCAGAGACCCGCTGGATCCCGGAATCCCCCGCGGACCGGCGCGCGGACTCGTCTGGGCCCGATGGCCGGACGGCGGCACGCGTCCCGAGAGAGGTGACGTGGCGGTACTCGTGGGTGAGTTGGATGCTCCCGGCGGCCGCAGGAACCCGGGGGCCTTCGACTTCGCTTCCTATCTCAGAAACAGACGCATCCACCGCACGCTGTGGCGCTGCGAGGTGTTCGAACTTGAGCGCCCCGAACGACGCCTCGACGTGGCTGGATGGATCTACCGTACCCTGCCCGAGAGGGTCCCCGGTGTGCCCGGCGAGGTGCTGCGCGGGCTCCTCCTCGGCACCGGCCGCGAGCTGCCGGACGAGCTGACCGAGGCGTTCAGAAGGTCGGGGACGGTCCACGTGCTCGCCGTCTCGGGTCTGCATGTCGGCTTCATTGTCCTCATCGTGCACGCGGTTCTGAGGTCGCTCCGTGTTCCCCGAAGGCTCTCTAGGCTCCTCGTACTGCCGGCGCTTGTTGGGTTCGTGCTGATCGTCGGCCCCAGACCATCTGTCGTCAGAGCGAGCACGATGGCCGCATTCCTGATCGCGGCGCCAATGCTCGAGCGGAAGCCGAGTCCACTGAATGCCCTGGGGGCAGCAGGCCTGGCGCTCCTCATCGCGCGCCCGGGGTCGCTCTTCGACCTGGGCTTCCGGCTCTCATTCTCGGCGGTCGCCGGGATCCTCCTGCTGCACCGTCCGCTGGAGGAAGCGCTGTCGGTCCCGCTCCGGGCACTGGGACGACGGGGCGTCAGACTCGCCGCGCCGCTCGCGCTGTCGCTGTCCGCCCAGACGGGCGTCGCAACGATACTGGTCGGGGTATTCGGAGAGATCTCGGTGGTCTCTCCGGTGGCCAACCTCGCGGTCGTTCCGCTCGCCGGACTGTCGGTGGCCGCAGGTCTGGCGATGCTCGCTTCCGAGCCTCTGGGAAGCTGGCCCGCGTCCGCGTTCGCGGCCATCGCCTGGAGCTCGATCCGGCTGCTCGTGCTGATCACAGAAAGCCTCGGGGACTGTCCCTGGGCGACGGTCCGGGTCGCCTCGCGGTTCTGGCCGGCCGTCCTGTGCGCAACGACGGGGCTCTGTCTCCGGGCGAGGGCGACGTCCGTCCGCATCAGGCGTGTGGGTACCGTGGTCGCGCTCGCGTCCGGCGTCGTCGCCGCAACGCTCTTCCTCGCGGGGCCCGGCAGGAGCTACGCGCGAATCGTCTTCTTCGACGTGGGGCAGGGGGATTCCATTCTGCTCGACGCAACGCTCTTCCTCGCGGGGCCCGGCAGGAGCTACGCGCGAATCGTCTTCTTCGACGTGGGGCAGGGGGATTCCATTCTGCTCGAACTGCCGCGGCGTCACTACGCTCTCGTGGATGCGGGGCCTGGACCGACGTCCGTGGCCCAGGCTGGAATGCCCGGTGTCCGCGACGCCGGCACCGACGTGGTGCTGCGCCACCTCAGACGCGAGGGTATCACGCGTCTTGCCGCCCTGGTCGTCACTCACGCGCACGCCGATCACTACGGAGGTGCGGCATCGGTCCTGCTCGGCGTCAGGGTCGACACGCTGATCCTGCCCGTCGGAAGGACTTCCGACGTCAGGCTGGCCAACTTGATATCGGTGGCGAAGCGGCGCGGCACACGCGTTCGCGAGGTGTCCTGGGGTGAGACGGTGCGGGTCGGAAACACCCTCCTGACCGTGCTCTGGCCGGACCCCGCGGTCGCAGCCGAGTGGTCCGAGAACAATTGCTCAGTCGTCCTCCGGGGGAGCGTGTCGGGACACGACCTCATGCTCACCGGAGACATCGAGAGACGGGCGGAGAAC
>JALGZG010000372.1 GCA_025782345.1 bacterium
GCCTGCAGCGTGTGCGAGCCGGCGGTCACGTCGGAGATGATGTACACGCCGTCCGCGTTTGTTATCGAGCCGCTGGCGGTTCCGAGGACGGACACGTTCGCGTAGGGCAGCGACCTCCCCGTCGAGGCGTCGGTCACCCTCCCACGAATGGTCCCTGTCGTCCCTCCGACGTAGAGCGGCAGAAGCTCGGGCGGCGCGGCGCCCACGTGCGGAGTCGCGGTGGACAGCAATGCGGAGACGCCCTTCCAGTCCTCGCCGGTGGCCTGGACGATGCGCGCCGCGTATGTCAGCTCGACCTCATCGTCACGCTCGATGTAGCGGACGGTGTACTCCGGATACCACGACGCGTCGGGTACGAGGTAGCTGAGTTCCACGGTCAGGGAACCTCCGGATTCGGTCTCGCAATCGACGACCACTTCCTTGCCCCGCCCCTCCCCGACCTGCATCGACCTCAGCTCGGCCCCGATCCAGGACCTTCTTCCCTCTCCGTCTCGAAGAACGTCAGGATGCCATCCCAGTACGAGGGCGCGAAGTCACCCCCGGCCAGCTGCTCCTGCCCGACATCGCTCGAGAACTGACTGATCGACAGCGCGAGTCTCTTGCGATTGGTGAGCGCCGTGCGCCGTATCTGCAGTTGTGTGAGCTTCGCGTCGAGCTGCTCCAGCTCCTCAACGAGTTCCTTGTAACGCGGGGATTCCGCTCCGCTCGTCTCGGTTCTACGCAGGTCAATGCCAATGATCCTGGCGCCGCTGATGCCGGTTCCCTCGACATTGAGGGACGTCTCGACGAACTTCTCAGGCAGATCGCCGCAGACCAACCGAACGGAGCCGGGCTCGAGTTCGACCTTTCCCCTACGAACGATCTGCGCCTGACGGCCGTAGATGGTCGCGGAGACGATGTCCGTCTCGAGCGGCACCTCCTCGACGTCGTCCGCGGCCGGCGCGGGCAGCGCGACCGCGACGATCGCGCAGAGAAGAAGCCAGGGTGCCGCTGACAACAGGATTCGACGCAGGGAGCGAGTGCTCGCTGACATGGAGTCCTCCCTTTCTTCCGAGCGGAGATGCAGTCCCCGCACGGGGGTTTCGGGGGTGCGAGTGCGGCCGAAGCCGCCAGGGGGGCGACCGAACGCGCGGTACGCGCGTCAGGCGTTCCGATTCACATTGTGCTGGTAGTGCGCGACGGGCAACGGTTCGTCCGTGTGCTCACCGTCCCGCTTCACTATCCTGCCGGGGGCGCCCACGACCGTACAGTTCGCGGGGACATCCCTGTTGATGACCACGGCGGTCGCCCCGATCTTCGCGTTGTCTCCGACCTCGATGGGACCGAGCAGCGTGGCGCTCGCTCCGACAAGCACATTGCTGCCGATTGTCGGATGCCGCTTGTCCATGTGATGACCGGTGCCGCCGAGGGTCACACCGTGGAAGAACACACAGCCGTCGCCGATCTCGGCCGTCTCTCCGATGACGACACCGCTTCCGTGATCGATGAAGAACCCTCGCCCTACCTTCGCCCCCGGGTGTATCTCAACTCCCGTGATGAACCTGTTGCACACGGATATGAAGCGCGGCAGCACCGGGATCCTCAGTCGCGTATGGAGGCAATGCGCGATCCTGTGAATCAGGATCGCGTGGAGGGTGGGATAGCACAGCCAGATCTCAACGATGCTCCTGGCGGCCGGGTCGTTCTTTCTGATGGCTGCGATGTCGTCGAGAAAGAGAGGTCTCATGTCCACTACCTGAAGAGGTCGGTGCTCATGTAGCGCTCGCCCGTGTCCGGCAGTATCACAGCGACGAGCTTACCACTTCCTGCCCGACGCGCAACCTCAAGCGCGACGAACATGGCAGCACCCGAGGATATGCCCGCCAGGATGCCCTCCTCGCGCGACAGCGCCCTTGCCGCTTCCAGCGCCTCGTCATCGCTCACTTGAACGATCTCGTCCACGTTGTCCCCGCTGTAGACGTCGGGAACGAACCCGGCGCCGATGCCCTGTATCTTGTGAGCTCCCGGGCTCCCGCCCGACAGGACAGGCGACGCTGCCGGCTCGACTGCGACGACCGTGATGCCGGGGTACGTCTCCTTCAGAATCTCCGCGGTCCCCGTGATGGTGCCGCCCGTTCCGACGCCGGCGACGAAGAAGTCGAGCGTTCGACCCTCCAGTGCGCCGATGATCTCGCGCGCGGTGGTCTTCCTGTGTGCTTCGGGGTTCGCGGGGTTGGAGAACTGGCGCGGCATGAAGTGCCCGGGTGCAGCCGCCATGCGCTCGGCCTCCGCGATGGCGCCCTTCATGCCCTGGCCGCCCGGCGTCAGCACGGTGCGCGCGCCGAGCTGCTGAAGCAGCGCTCTCCGCTCGACGCTCATCGTCTCGGGCATGACCAGGATCGCCTCGTAACCCTTGACCGCCGCCACCAGCGCCAGACCGATACCGGTGTTGCCCGAGGTCGGCTCGACTACCACATCACCGGGCATGAGGCGCCCAGCCCGCTCGGCGTCCTCGATCATACCGAGCGCTATCCGGTCCTTCACGGAACCGCTGGGATTGAAGGACTCGAGCTTGGCCACGACCTCCGCGTCGTCGCCCCCGACCATGCGGCGTATTCGAACGAGAGGCGTCTGCCCGATGGTGGTAAGGACGGAATCGTGTATCACGGTGGTGCTCCAGGTTTGAGAGCGAAGCGCTCGGAGGCTTGTCCGAAGTCATTGGTCGCCTTCTGTGTCCCCCGGGTCATGATCCCCGTAGCTGCTGGCTACTCGTCTGACGTCGTCTATCTCGAATCCGTAGGAACGGCGGAGCCTCCCCAGTCGCTCGTCGCGCGGCACATCGGCGGGCAGACGCAGTGTGGTGATGATGTGATCCACGGGCACGCCGGTGAGTTCCTGCACGTCGCGAAGCGTCATCGAACCGTGTATGGTGTGGTCCTCGCCGCGGTGCTCCGCGTCCCCGCCTTCGTACTCCGCAGGTCCGCCTTCGTACTCCACAGGCCCGCCTTCGTACTCCACAGGTCCGCCTTCGTACTCCGCAGGTCCGCCTTCGTACTCCGCAGGCCCGCCATCTTGCTCCGCGGCTCGGTCGTCGCGCTCTCTGCCCCGACCGCCCCGTCGCCCCTCCTCGATCTCCTCGACCGTCCCGAAGAACGGAGCCGCGGCCAGAACCAGAAGCGCGATCATCGCGATCAGCGCCAGCACAGCCCGGCCCTTCGATCTACCGCGCGTATCCCACCGCACCACGCAAGTGATCCATCCCCAATGAAGCACCAAGTGTACGACCATGGCCACACAGAAGGCGATGGCGATCCAGAAATGGACGTGACCCCACCCATGGCGGTCAAGACCCCACAGTGCGCGCGTGTGTCCCGAGCCCGCGGGAAGCACGTAGCGAATGAGCGCGCCCGTCGAGGCCAGGAAAACAAGCGCTACGAGAGCCAGGGCATCTACCAGGAAGTTGACGTTCGTGCGCTTCATGCGGAGTCCTCCCGTAGAAGTAGCCAGGTCATCGCGGGCGCCCTACCGGCGCAGGGCTTCCCACTCGCGACGCAGCATCCCGTACTGCACGCGGTCAAGGAGCTTGCCCTCCCACTCCCTGACCTCGCGCTGGGTTCCCTCGCGCAGAAATCCGACCTTCTCTACCACCCGCATCATTCTCGGATTGAACGACCACGTCGTCAACCCGATCCGGTGGAAGTCCGAGGTCGCAAACAGGTGATCGACCCAGAGCCGGAGCGCCTCAGTGCCAAGTCCCCGGTCCCAGTGTCCGTCTTCAGCGATGGCGATGCCGACATACCATTCGTCATCGTTCTTCCTGTCGTGATAGCGGCTGACCGTGCCCAGCAGCGTCCCGTCCACTGCGACTATCATGGCTCCGTATCGCGGATCACGCAGCTCGAGGTCGCACCACTTGAGGAACTTCTCCCGGAGCTCGGCCTCCTTCTCCGGCTCCATCGCATCGACAAACGTCTCCCAGGGAGCATCGAGCTTCCGCCACTCGCCGTGCGTCTTCCAGCAGAGCCATCGGTCGATGTCGGCGGGGATGCGGTCCCTGAGAATGATCTTCTTCCCTGAGGCAATCACCCCATGTGGTGCTACCTCACGATCTTGGCGCAGATCCGCGCAGCCCCCTACATCAGGCCCATCCGCCACAGCACGACAACGATAACCACCACGACGAGCGCGACCACGGCAACGACCACCCTGCGGGTTCTCTCGACCGCCTGCTCGCGCGCGGTATCAAGGTAGAACCTGTCGCCCCCGACATTCACGATGAGATGCTTGAGCTTCATCACGTGCAGCAGAAGCCCCTCCGACAATCCTACATCAGCCAAGCTCTTGGCCGTTTCCGAGCTCGTGGCCCCGTGTTCCCTGAAAGCCCGGACTATCTTCCTGCGCTTCCTGGCGACAATCCCCGCCGTGACAGCTCCGGACCCGGATGCAGGTACCATTCTCCCTCTCCTCTTCAGATACCGTTGGGACGATCCGTCAACTCACGCCGCAGCCTCTGCCCCAACAGTGAACCACCACCGTGCCCGCGTCAGAAGCGCAGCTTCTCCTTCAGCAGGTCGATCGGACGCGGGTAGTGCCCGACGCCCCTGAACTTCTTCGTGTAGATGGCCTGCTCCGGACAGTGATTGTAGCAGCTCCAGCAGCCGTAGCATCTGTTCATGTCGAACACAGGTCTGGGGTCGAGCCGTATCGCCCCGTACGGGCAGCCCTTTTCGCAGATGCCGCACTCGGTGCACAGGGCCTCGTCGACGAACTTGTCCCCCATGTCTTTCCTCGCGGCCGTACGAGGACGCCCTGGCATCAGGCTGTTGATGAAGCCGATCCGAACCCGTCTGCCAGCACCGCTCAGTTCCGCCTGCGAGTTCAGCAGGCGCCGCCTCAGTTCCGAGATAAAGGTGTCGAACGCCGACTGCTCCCTGGCACTCGGCGCCTGTTCGTTTGCCCTGCCTCTCACGATCATGGGTGGGTAGCTCTCCGGAGTGTGAAGGGCGTGGCCTGCAACGACCCGGAACCCCTTCGCGGTCACGGCGCTCTCCATGGCTCGGAGCATCTTGCCGCTGATGAAGCCGTGCGTACTCAAGACGAACGCGAGCTTCCCGTCCTGGTGCGGGAGGCGGCCCACGAAGTCCAGAAACACCTGCGACGGTCCGAAGAAGTCCGTGAAGGCCGCGAAGCCGATCACGTCGTACGCCCCCGTGTCGACCGCCTCGGCCAGGGTAACGTCGATGAGATCGAACTCTATGTCCTCCGCCTTCGCGGCCAGGTACCGGCAGGCCAGGGCCGTGTTGCCCGACCCCGAGTAGTAGCAGATGGCTCCCTTCACTTCCGCCTCCTCCTCAAAGACCGGCGCCCGCCCACAGGGGAGCGCCGTCTCGCCAACTCGCCGCTTCAATCCTCCAGGAACTTCCGGAGCGGCTTGACCATCTCGTCCTTCATCCGCCTGTTGACTTCCTTCCTGAACTGCGGGGATCTCGAGAGCAACAGCATCAACCCGTTCTGGACTCTCGACTTCAGGTTCTTCTGCGGGAAGTCGAATGCCCCGGATCTCCGGTAGGCAACGAAGTCGGCGCGAAACGGGAACCGGAGTCTGCCCCAGATCGCATCTCGGAAGAGCATGGCTCCACCCACTGCCAGGAAGGTGTGCGGTCTCGCGTACCCGGTGTCGGCGAACCGAGTGAGGCGGCGCGCCAGGTCCTGCAGCGAGTCGTCGATCTCCACTGAGTCTCCGAACTCGTCGGTAACGAAGCCGCCCAGATTGGCGTGCTGGAGTTCGACGTAGCCCTCCAGCATCTGTCTGAGATTCTGTATCTGGCTGAGTGGGCCCGAGATGATGAACCCCATCTGCTTCCCGGTCAGGGAGGGCACGTGGCCGTTGAAGAAGGACCTGTCGAGGAAGAGCTTCCACCGCGAGGACAGGTACCTGTCGCGAATCGTCCCCGCCCAGACGACTATGTCAGCGGTCTTCACCTTGGTGTTGTAGAAGTCGATGTACCCGTCCTTGCCCTCGTACACGCAGTGGTTGTCATACCCGCACTGGATGCATCCCAAGCACGGTCCCTTGATGTCGACGTCGCACAGATTGACTACCTCGATGTCGCCGACGAAGGACGAGCGGAACCTCTCAACCATCCGGATGAGGTTCGTCTGGCCATCCTCCGAGTCCGTCACAACCAGAATCTTCTTGCCGCCCGGGTCGACCTTCTCTTCAACGCGGCCGGGCGTGTAGTCGAACTCCCGCCGCGCCACCGGCGCGTAGGTCTTCTGAGGTCGTGTGCCGCGTTCGATCGAGTCGAAGAACTCCGTGGCGAACAGATGAAGCGCGGATCTCTCCTCATCCTTCAGCAGATCGTACATGTCCGCGGAGAAGGACCCCACGTACCTCATGTCGAGATCGTCGCAGATGCCGTGCATATAGTTGATGGCCGTGTGGTCGAAGAAGTGAATGGACGTGGCCAGAAGCGCCGCGTGCTTGTCCCTGAAGGCGTCCGTCGCGTCTCTCTCCCGGATCAGCTCGATGAACCGCTTGTAGCCGGAGTGCACGAGCATGTAGTAGAGAGGGAACGCCCACAGAACACCGTCGGAGGATTGTACCTCAGCGGTGATCTCCTGGAAGACCCCTTCGTCCTTCTCGATCTTGCCGACTCGGCTGGAGACATCGAGGATGTTGAGCTCGTGTTGCGGGAACTCCTTCTGGAGGTAGCGAACGTACTGCATCGTAACACTGGTCGCACCCTTGGGACTTCCGTTCAGAACCGCGATCTTCACTGCGACGACTCCTTCCTCAGTCCCTCCAGCAGCAATGACGCCTCCTCCGCATCCGACTCCAGCACGTAGACTGCGACGGGCTGGATGCCGGGTGTGATTACGGTGCCCAGACGACTGATCCCCGTGACGTCACTCATGAATCCGCCCTTCACCGCGCACGAGATGCCGGCCTCTTCGAGAATCGACTTGGCGACAGCCGCCGCGGTCTCGTCCGAGGTGCGGAAGACCGGGACCAGATCCTCCCTGAGCTTCTGTGGATCCAACATGGAAGTCGTCCTTGTCCTTCTCATCCTTGAACTCCAGCCCCGGACTCCGGTCACCGGTCCCAGCCGACCACAGAGCCAACGTGGTCGGCAGCCTAACGACCAAGCTCATCATCCACCCAACCCGCGATGTCATCAATGACGGTTTGAGCTACATTGCCGGGCTGGCTGTATTCCTCGGGAGTGGACTTGCCAGTGCCTGCAATGAAGAGATGATTGAGTTCCGGGTAGGCCTTGAAGGACACGCCCTCCTGTCCGGCAAGCCCTTCCTTCCAGCCGTC
>JALGZG010000351.1 GCA_025782345.1 bacterium
TTTGCTTCCGCACCAGATGCTCGACGGGGGTCTTGAGCTTGTCGAACATGTGCGTTGAGTGCTCGACGGTGCCGGAGATGATAAGAGGAGTACGGGCTTCGTCGATGAGCACGCTGTCGACCTCGTCGACGATCGCGTAGAAATGATCGGGCTGGACACGGTCCTCGTAGCGGACGGCCATGTTGTCGCGGAGGTAGTCGAAGCCGAACTCGTTGTTCGTGCCGTACGTGATGTCGCACGCGTACTGCGCCTTGCGTTCCTCGGGCGTCATGCCGGTCTGGATGCAGCCGACCGACAGCCCCAGGGATTCGTAGACGGGTGTCATCCACTCCGCGTCGCGCCTGGCGAGATAGTCGTTTACGGTGACGAGGTGCGCGCCCTTGCGCGCGAGCGCGTTCAGATAGAGAGGCATGGTCGCGGCCAGGGTCTTGCCCTCGCCGGTTGCCATTTCAGCGATCTGACCCCTGTGCAGGACGACAGCTCCGATCAGCTGCACATCGAATGGGACCATATTCCAGGTCGTGGGAAGCCCGACGACGTCCCAGCTCTTCCCCACGAGCCGACGGCAGGTCTCCCTGACGACGGCGAAGGCCTCGTGCATCAGGTCATCGAGAGTCTCGCCGTCGGCCAGACGTGACCTGAACTCGCCGGTCTTCCCGCTGAGTTCCTCGTCGGAGAGCCCGGACAGCCCCTCGGCCGCCTCGTTGATGCGATCGACGTCAGGCAGGAACTTGCTGACCTCGCGGTCGGTCTTGGAGCCGATGATCTTCGTCAGGAATTTCTGGAGCAAGAGAGCCCCCTGCTGCCACTGCCCGGCGTCTCCGGGTGATTTCAGTCCCCAGCAAGCCAGCCTGACAAACTAACAAAGTCTCAGAGGGCGTGCAAGCGCGGTGTTACGAGGACTCCGCATGGGGCCCCTGCGCCCATCCAGCTTCAGTGGGACAACGCCATGAGCACCATGAGTGGTATCTCTGCGGTATCATGGAAGTACTCTCCGGAGGAATAGGTGGGCTTGGCGCTCACCCTGAGGGTGTACGCACCGGGCGGAGCGGGGCCTCCGCCACGCCCGAGCTTCCCGTCCCAGCGCTCGACGTTCTCGCCCGTGGCCCTGCGTCTGTTGTCGACGAGCTTGTGGACGACGTCTCCGTCCGAGTCGATCAGCTCAACCGTCACGCGGGCCACCTCGGTGAGGAAGTAGCGGAGTCTGACGTTGTCCTCCCCCGGGCGGATGCTCTCCGCGGAGGTCGAGACGTCCAGTATGTCCGTACCGATCCAGAAGTACTGCGCTCCCGACCGCTCGGTGATGAATATCTGGCCGAAGCGGCGCCACAGCGTGATGCCTCTCGGCTCGTCCATCTCCATGTCCCCCGTGCCCGAGCTTCCGACCGAGGTCACGTAGCGCAGATGTGAGTCGAACTTGTGTATGCGGCCGTTCGGGCGATCCGTCGCGTAGACGCTCCCGTAGTAGTCGATGGCCAGCGCGTCGAACCGTGCCGACGGAAGGGGAAGGTCGGCGGCCGCTGCCGTCCCCAGCAGCTTGCCCTCGCGGGAGATCTTGACGAGGCGGCCACCCCCGCGGTCGGACACGACCATGAAATCCTGCCGCCTGCTGATCCACGGGTCGTCGCCCTCGATCACAGCGAGTCCCACGGGATGCTCGAAGGTCAATTCTTCTTTGTCGTCTCCCGTGATCTCGTGGAGCCACTGCCCCGTTGAGGTCATTACCACCACGCGGTCGTTACCGGTGTCGGTGACGTACAGCGTGCCCGACACGCCCAGAGCCACCTGCGAGGGCGTGGAGAACTGAAGCTCGCCGCGTCCCTCCGAGCCGAAGCTCTTGACGAACCCCATCCGAGCGTCCCTGTGGAGCAGGTGGACTATACGGTGGTTGCCGGTGTCCGCGACGAAGACGTTGCCGCGGGAATCGGCCGCGATGCCGAGTGGGTTCCTGAACTGGCCGCGGCCGTCTCCGCATTCCCCGTACGTCTCCACGTTGACGAGGGACGTGTTGAAGATGATCTCGCACTCGCCCGAGTTGAGACCGTACACTGTCAGCTCGTCGTCGTCAGAAGTGGTCGATGGGTCGTCGAGGGCGTCCAGCTTGACGGCTGCGAGACCGGTGGGCTCGTTGAAGTGGGTGCGGGCGCC
>JALGZG010000073.1 GCA_025782345.1 bacterium
GTGTCTCCATCGATCTCCTCGAACGTGCTGGCGATGCGCGTCAGGAGCGGCGCGATCGAATCTACTTCGTTGTATGCGGGCAGCATCACAACCAGCATCCGCTATCCTCCGTTCGTTTGCCGCGTGGTCCCGTCCCGGCGCCCGGGCGCCTCCGGCTCGAATTCGTCGGGGCGACGCGCGCCCGGCAGCTCGAACTCGCACGCGATCGCATCGGCGATCCTCACGCTGGCTCTGCCGTCGCCGTACGGGTTGACCGCCTCGGCCATAGCAATGTAGGCCGCGTCGTCAGTGAGAAGCCTCGTCATTTCCTCAAGGATCGCGTCACGGTCGGTTCCGACAAGCTTGACCGTCCCGGCCTCGACCGCCTCCGGACGTTCCGTCTCATTGCGCAGCACGAGCACGGGCTTCCCGAGCGACGGCGCCTCCTCGCTCCAAAAGGAGGATCCGCTCGTGGTCGCCGAGGACACGTCGCGCGACGCGCTGGACGTTCGGGTTCAGGTGAACAGGATAGACCACACGCACGTCGGGGAACGCGTCGGCGACGTCCCGAAGTGCGTGACATATGTTCTCGAGCGGTAGCCCATGATTCTCGCGGCGGTGTGCCGTTACCAGAATGACCCGGCCGTCGGTCCGCACCCCGAGTTCGTCATTGTGGGGGCGCCCCGCAACATCAAGGAGCGCGTCTATCACCGTGTTGCCGGTGACCGTGATGGAGTCCTTTGACACTCCGCACTTCAGTAGATTGGCAGCGGCCTTCCGCGTGGGCGCGAAGTGAAACGTCGCCACCCCGGGAAGGGGCAGTAGCGACAGCCGGTCCGAAGACCTGCCTCGACGTGACCGACCGGTATCTGGTGATAGAAGGCCGCCAGCGAGGCGGCCATCGTCGTGGTGGTATCGCCGTGGACCAGCACAAGATCTGGAGGGCGTTCCGCGAGAATGCCGTCCAGGCTCTCGAGGACCGCTCCGGTCACCCGGCTCGGCGTCTGGTCCTTCGTCATGACGTCCAGGTCGACGTCGGGAGTGATCCCGAACACCTCAAGCACCTGGTCCAGCATCTCTCGGTGCTGCGCCGTTACGCACACGCGCGACGACATGACATCACTCCGCCGGCCGAGTTCGGCCAGGAGCGGCGCCATTTTGATCGCTTCGGGACGCGTCCCGAACACCGAGAGAACCTCAATCATGCTGTTGTCCCTCTTCCGATTCGTCAGTCGACTGGGACTCTGAAGCGCCGTAGCCGTAGTACCTGTAGTCGTAGTAGTAGGGCAGCACGCGCTCGAGGTTGCTGACGATGAGCCCCAGCACGTTCTCCTTCTCCTCCAGCTGTAGCTGAACCCCACGCATGATGACCTCGCGGGGCGTGGCTCCTGCCCTCAGAACCATGATGACCCCCTCGATGTCGCCCGAGAGAAACAGCGCGTCGGGCACGGCGACGTTCGGCGCGGTGTCGAGGATCACGTGGTCGAAGCTGCCCAGAAGCTCCGACATGACCCTGGAGTCGGGAAGCGACTCGAGGAGCCAGGTCGGCTCGCTCTGTCTCGTTCCGCTCGGCACAACGAAGAGGTTGTCGAGCGCTGTGGCCCGCATGTCGCTTCCCAGCAGGTTGCCACGCTCCAGCGCGTCGGTCAGGCCAGGACTCCGCGCGACTTCCATCAGCATGTGCAAGCGCGGCTTCCTCAGGTCGCAGTCGACCAGCGCGACTCGACGCCCGTAGTGCTTGGCGAGCGTGATGGCCAGACAGGCCGCGGCGGTGGTCTTGCCCTCTCCCCTGTTCGAACTCGTAACGAGGATCGATTTCGGGATGTCCCCGCCGTTCTTCTTCGTGAGCTTCCTGGTCAGTCGCCTGAACTCGAACGAAATGGGCGTCTCGCGCACCATGTAGCGAAGCAGCATCGAGTCGCCGCCGGTCGCCTTCGTGCCGCTCCGGCGGAGCTGCTTCTCTTTCGAAGCTATCGAGTGGAAGATCTCCGCCTCCGGAACGATCGCCACCACCGGAATACCCAGAGTGGCCTCTATGTCGGCGACGTCCTTGAACGACGTGTCGCCCTGTTCCGCCGCCAGCACGATGCCCAGGCCGACGACCAGACCGCCGAAGAGACAGAGCAGAATGATCATCGGCTTGTCCGGCGCGACGGGACTCGTCGGCCGCACGGGCGGTTCGATGATCTCGAAGCGCCCCCCCGCGCGCACGGCCTCGAGCGCCTCGGTGATCTGACCCGCCGCCGACTGCCCGAGGAACGCCTCGTACAGGGCCCTGTTGTTCTCCACTTCCTGTCTGAGCCGCGTGAGCTCCATCTCCTCTTCCGGCGCGCTGACCCTGCCCTGCGTGTAGTCCCACATGAAGCGTTGGAGAATGCTCAGGCGCTCGGAGATCATGCTCTCCTCGACCTCCGCTACCTTGAGCTCGGCGTAGGCGTTGACGATACCCATGGAAAGCCCTGCCACGCTGTCGCGGGCGAGCCCTCTCGCCTCGGCGCGAAGCTGGGACTTGTTCTCGGCGATGCTGACGTAGAGCGAGCTTATCTCCGGTCCGCCCGAGGACGACCGGACGAGCACCGACGCGACCTCGCGCTCGAGCGAGATCAGCTGGTCGGACTCCGACTGGAGCTTCGCGGAGGAGAGCCCCACGAGCATGTCGAACTCGGCGGGCGCGACGGAACGCAGTGTCACCCTCCTGTCCGCGCTGGCCTCCGCGGCGTCGACACCTTCTACCTGTGCCTGGCTCATGAGTACGTCGACGCGATTGACGTTCTGCGCGTTGACCGGGTTCGCGACCGGACTGTCTGAGATCTTGCTCTCCTGGAACTTCCGCAGCTGTCTCTCGGCATCGTTGAGCTTCTGCTTGTATATGACGAGCTGCTCTACGCTGAAGTCGTGGATGCAGCGTATGTCCTCCAGCTGCTCGCGGTTCGAGGCGCTTACGAACGCGTTGGTGACGTGCTGGGCAAGGAGCGTCGCCCGCTCGGGCTCGTAGTCGCGCGCGACGACTTTGAAGCCTGTCGATGACGTCCTGACGACGGAGATGCGAGGCTGGAGGTACGAGACCGCTCTGGACTCGGCCAGCTCCTCCACGGAGACGGACGGGTCCTTGCGGTGCTGACCTCGCGCCCAACTCTGGATCGCCTCGTCGTCCGCGATGTCGAGCGTTCTCACCAGCTCAACGAGGAAGGAAGTGCTCTTGGCCTTCTCCTGCAGCCGCGCCAGCTGTCCCTCAATCGGGGAACTGCCGACCAGCCTGGCGAGAGGCTCGGACAACCGATCGGAAACCCTCACGAGGACGGTGCTCTTCGCCTCGTAGACCGGGGGCAGCATCTGAGCCGTCACGGCTCCGGCTACGCCGGCGACGACGACGGGGATGACAAGAAGCCACTTCCGCCGCCATACCGCTCTCAGGTATCCCATGAGATCCATTTGCTTCGTCACCTGCTCAGTCATGTCACCCCCGAGTACATCAGACAAGTGCACCGAGCGGACGAGGGTCCGGCGCTTCCAGCTCTCGTGTCACAGAACCCCTACGGAGTTGCTGCCTCTCTGGCCGCCTTGTCGCTCAGTCGATCATCCAGCGTCACGTAGAGCAGCCAGGCGGACATAATATCCAGCGAGAAGGCGAACGCCGTCCCGATTCCGTCGATTATCTGACCGGCGAGGTCCGACTCAGACCCCGGTATGATCACGCGATCTCCTGGCGCCACCGTGAATGGGACCGCGGATCCTCTGTTCATGAGCTCCTTGAGATCCACCTTCGCCACCACCTGCCCGCCCCCCCCGTCCATCACGACCGCCACATCTCCGAGCCGCGCCTCAGGCGTTGTTCCGCCGGCTATCGCGATCAGCTGGAGCAGATCCGTTCCCGGGGGCGCGGGGTAAGCTCCGGGCGACCTGACCTCTCCGAAGATGAAGACCAGGCCCTGTGCGCCCACCGCACTCACCCCGACGATCGAGGGAATCTCGATGGTATCGCCGGGTTCCAGCGTCGGCAGGGGCTGCGTCACCTGGCCACGCATGTACGCACCCACGTCTATCGAGATGACCTCTGACCCGGACGGCGTCGCGCGAATGACCGCGACCTGGGAGAGGTCCGCGCTCGGCAGCGGTCCACCGGCCTGACTGAGGAGTTGCAGGAGATCGGGGATCGCCTCGAAACTGTACCTGCCCGGCGCGACGACCTGGCCGGTCAGGAAAACGGCCCTGCTGTTGAACTGGGCGATCGTCACAGTGACCTGAGTCGTCTCGCGCGTGTAGTCCCTCAGGCGCTGCGTTATCTCCCTCGAAAGCTCTGAGGGCATGAGCCCCGTGGCCGTGACGTCCCCGATCGGTGGGAACGTGACCTGACCGTTGGACCGCACGACAACGGTCCGCTCCAGCTCCGGGTGCCTCCATACGGAGATGCTAAGGACGTCGCCCTGGCCGATCTTGTATGCCGCCTGCCTCTGGCCGCTGGCGGCAGTTGACAGCAGCAGCACGATCACGAACACGACCAGGCTCGTCCGCATCGCTCGTCCGTCTCTCATGGGCTAACCTCCCCGAACCCGGCGTACACACCACGCGGCAACAAACACCGCCAGCGCGACGGCACTCCAGTTCTCAATAGCGCCCCGTTGGATGTGCAGATTGCGGCTCTCACACCCCTCAGACGTCGTTCTGCGGGGGATAAGTCAGCAAGAAGCTACTAGCTGGCCGGAACCCGGTCAACAGCGTTTGTCGAAACTGTTGCCATTCCCGACAGCCGGCGTGGGACGCCAGAGGCTAGGGTACATCTTAAGACGTCACATATCAATGAGTTAGCTTGACCGGTGGGACGGCGATCCATGCGTCGGACCACCAGACACACCCCGCCCAGGTCTCGCATTCTACAGCTTCCGAGACGGGCAGCAGTGCATCAGTTGTGCCAGAGAAGGCCCTATTTCAGGGCCATTTGGGCGATTCTCTCGACCAGCTCGCCGAACCCGATCCCGACGGCGGCAGCAGCCATGGGAACCAAGCTGAGTTCGGTCATGCCCGGGACCGTGTTGGCCTCCAGGCAGAAGGGCTTCCCGGCGGGCGAAAGTCGGTAGTCAACACGCCCGTAGCCGCGGCACCCGAGTGCCGCGAACGTCGTGAGCGCGCTCGCCTTCAGCTGGTCGGACAGAAGCGCGGAGAGATCCGCGGGGCACGTGTATTCGCTCATGCCCTTGCCGTATTTGCTCTCGTAATCGTAGATGCCGCTTCTGGGAGCTATCTCCACGACAGGAAGCGCCTCCCCTCCCAACACCCCGACCGTGAGCTCGCGGCCGGGTATGTACGTCTCAAGGAGAACGTGACGCGAGTATTCCCCCGCCAGCTTGATCGCCGGAAGAAGCCGCTCCTCGTCCTCAACGACCGTCAGGCCGACCGTCGAGCCCTGATCGTTGGGCTTTACGACTATCGGGTAGCCGCCCAGTTCAGTGACCGCTCCTGTCGCTGCATCCACGTCGGCGTCGGACGGGAACGTCGGCGAGCCTCCACGGGCGTCCGGCGGGAGGGCCCGCTCGAACGTGACGACCTGCCAGGTGGGAGTCGGCACGTGGACTTTGCTCAGCACCACCTTCGCGGCGCGCTTGTCCATCGCCAGAGCCGATGCGAACACGCCCGAGCCCGTGTACTTCTTGCCCGCCAGCTCGAGCAGCCCCTGCACGGTGCCGTCCTCGCCCGTCCCCCCGTGAAGCATGACGAACACAACGTCAGCGGACTGGACGGCCTCTCCCTGGATGGCTGCTATCGCGCTGCCGGTCTCGTGGCGAATAGCGGGAGGGTCGGGATCGATGGCCGCTGCCGCGGCGGCTTCGCTCGCGCCCACCGGAGAATCTCCCCCTGCCGGATCGACCAGAAGCACCTCGTGTCCACACTCAACGAGAGCCAGTCCCACGTGGCGCCCGGAGACCAGCGAGACGTCGCGCTCGGCGGACGTGCCGCCGTAGAGAACCGCTATCCGCACGTCAAGATCCTCCTTCGGCCTGCGTCAGCCTCCCGATCACTCGTCCACGCCCCAGAACGGCGGCCACCTCCCCGAGAGCAGGGCCGTGAGTCCGACCGGTCAGGGCGGACCGGACGGGCATGAAGAGGTCCTTCCCCTTGACGCCCGCGTCCTTACCGGCGGCCTTCAGAGCCGCCTTGAATGTGCCCGCATCCATCTCGCCCTCGCTCTCTCCCAGCCTACTGACGAGCGAGGCAAGGAGTTGCTTCGTCTCATCCCGGAACAACCACTCGCGCGCCCCGTCCTCCACTTCGAGATCGCCGTCGAAGAAGAACGAGATCGCGTCCGGCAGGTCGGAGAGGCGAGCCAGACCCTCCCGTGCCAGGTCGACCATAGCCTCGAAACGGTCGAAGTCAGGCTCGACGAGCCCGCGCGCCTCGGCGAACCGCGTGCCGAGCGCGGCGACGTCTGCCAGCGGCTCCTCTCTCAGGTGGTGCGCATTGACCCAGTCGAGCTTGTCCTCGTCGAAGGCGGCCGGGCTCGGGGACACACGCTCGAGTTCGAACTTCTCGATGAGCTCCGCGACGGACATCACCTCTTCACTGTCTGGCGGCGACCACCCAAGGAGCGCCAGGTAGTTGAGGAGTCCGCCTGGAAGGTAGCCCAGGTTTCTGAATTCCGCGACCGACGTCGCGCCGCGGCGCTTGGATAGCTTGCTGCGGTCCTTGTCCACGATGAGCGAGACGTGCGCAAACGCGGGCAGAGCGTAACCCAGCGTCTCGTAGACCAGAACCTGGCGCATCGTGTTGGGCAGATGCTCCTCTGCACGGATCACGTGGGTTATCTGCATCAGCGCGTCGTCGACCACCACCGCGAAGTTGTAGGTCGGCCTGCCGTCGCTTCGGAGGATTATGAAGTCCCCGAGCATCTCCTTCTTGAACTCGATGTCGCCGCGGACGAGGTCCGAGACGGCGACGTCCCGCGTGGGCGCGCGGAGCCGGACAACCGGCGACCGCCCCTCGTTCTCCAGCTGCTTTCGCGCAGCGGGAGTGAGATCCCGGCACACGCCGTCATACTGTGGGACCCTACCCTCGACCAGCGCCGTCTTGCGCTTTTCCTCGAGTTCCTCATCGGTGCAGTAGCAGCGGAACGCCTTGCCAGAGGCCAGCAGGCGCTCGGCGTGTTCGCGGTACAAGTCGAGCCGCTCGGACTGACGGTAGGGTCCGTGACCTCCATCGACGCCCGGCCCCTCGTCCCACGTGAGGCCCAACCACGTCAGGTCCTCGAGCACGGCGCGCTCCGACTCCTCGGTCGACCTGGCGCGGTCAGTGTCCTCGATGCGCACGATGAACGTGCCGCCCTCGTGCCTGGCGAAGAGCCAGTTGAAGAGCGCCGTCCTGGCCCCGCCGACGTGCAGGTGGCCCGTCGGGCTGGGGGCGAATCTCACCCTGATGTTGTTCGACATCGGTCAACTCCGCTTACGGTCTCTCGGTCACCACTGCTACCGCCGTGCTGGATATCGTCAGCCCCTCGCCCTCGGGGCCCATGCCTTCGGTGGTGGTGGCCTTGACCGAGACCGCCTCCACATCGAGTCCGAGGACACCTGCGAGCGAACGCCTCATCTCGGGCACGTGTGGCGCCAGCTTCGGCGCCTCCGCCACGACGGTCACATCGAC
>JALGZG010000234.1 GCA_025782345.1 bacterium
TCGAGGCCAACCTTGCGGATGGCCTCGGCCAGTCCCGTTCTGAGGATCTGCTCGAACAACGGCCGCCTCCGCTACTGGACGATGTCGACGAGCTCGATCTCGAATATCAAGGTCGCGTTCGGCCCGATGACCGGCGGCGCGCCCCTGTCCCTGTACGCGATGTCCGGCGGCGCGAAGATCTTCAACTTGCCACCGACCTTCATTAGCTGGAGCGCCTCCGTCCAGGCAGGGATCACACCCAGGACCGGAAACTCGGCGGGCGCGCCTCGATCGTACGAGCTGTCGAACTTGGTGCCGTCGATGAGCGTCCCGGTGTAGTGGACCTTCACGCGCGAATCCGTACCGGGCGTGGCGCCCGTGCCCTCCTCGAGCACGATGTACTGCAGGCCCGAGTCGGTCGTCTTCACACCCTCGGCCGTCTTGTTGGCCTCGAGGAACGCGGTCCCTTCAGCCAGGTTCGTCACTGCTGCGGCTTCAGCCTGGGCCATCTGCTTCTCCCTCGCTTTTGTAGCGAAGTCCTGCATTACCTGCATCTTCTCAGACTCGGTCAGAAGCGGCGTGTGGCCTTCCAGGGTGTCGCGGAACCCCTGTATGAAGGCGTCGGTGTCCAGTTCAAACCCCGATCTCAGCATCGATGCCGCGACGTCCATTCCATACGCGTAGCTGGCCCGCTCGACTTCGGTGTCGAGTGACGTCTTGCGCGCCTCGCCTCCGCCTCCGCAGGAGGCGCACGTCAGCGCCAGGGCGAGCAGAGCTGCAATCGCCAGACCGCCGGTCCCCTTCATGAACTGAACACGCTCGTAGGCCGCGGGGTCCTCGCTCTCGTCCTGGCTCATCTTCCCCCTGAACTCATCGAGCGACGAGTACCCGTGCCTCTCCATCCAGTCCGTCAACTCACTCAGTATCTTCGCAAGATGCCCCACCCCATTCAGGTAGAGCGTGGAGCAGACCTGCACCGCGGTGGCGCCGGCCAGGAGCTGCTTGACGACCCCCGCGCCGTCGTGCACGCCGGTGGTCGCCGCGATGTCGCACTCCACCTGGCCCGACAGGATGGAGACCCACCGGAGCGGCCGTGCGATCTCCTCCGGACTGCTCGTGTAGGACGCGGGCACGAGCTTGAGACCATCGATATCGAAGTCGAAACGGTAGAACCTGTTGAACAGCACGAGCGCGTCCAGCGCGGTCGCGGAGAGCTGCACGGCCGTCCTCGACAGACTCGAGAACGAGGAGCCGATCTTGAGCGCGAGCGGTAGCGACGATGCGTCCTTCACCGCCTCAACGACGTCGAAATAGACCTGCTCGTTCTCCCGCCCGTCGCGCTTCGGGTCCGACGGCAGGACGTAGACGTTGAGCTCGAGCCCGTCCGCGCCCGCCAGCTCGACCTTGTGCGCGAACTCGGTCCACGCGCCGGCCGACACGCAGTGCACGCTCGCGATGACCGGGATGTCCACCGCGTCCTTGACGCCCTTGATGAGGTCGACGTACGCCTCCGCGGCGTGGTGACGCCCGTACTCCCGGATGTACTGCTCGGCCTCCGGGTGCCAGTACGACGACCCGCTCGCCTCCCTGATGCTCTCAACCGCAGCAGTGATCTGCTCCTCGAAGATGGACTTGAGCACCACCGCCCCCGCCCCCGCCGCCTCGCACTCCTTCACGTTGTCCACCGTGGCCGTCAGGCCGGAGCTTGCGGCGATGACCGGGTTCTTGAGGTCGAGCCCCATGTACTTGGTCGTTAGGTCCGCCATGAGCTTCTCCCGTTCGCGTCAGGTCAGTGCGGGGCCGCCGAGCGGCGCCTCGCCGCCCGCTGCCACCCCTACCACCCGTTCCTGTGCACCCGCTCCTCGTCGTACTGCGTCCGCGGCTCCTTCTCCTCCGCCGGGTGCCCTATCGAGAGCACGGCGATCGGCACGACGGGCGCAGGGATGCCGAGTATCTCGCGCACCGGCCCGACCCTCTCCGGGTTCGGGTGGCACCCGAGCCAGACCCCGCCCAACCCCAGCATCGAGACCGCTATCAGCAGGTTCTCCAGGGCCGCGATGGAATCCTGGTCCCAGTACTTCTCCGATATCCCGGGATCGCCGCATACAACGACGGCCAGGGGCGCCTCCTTCAGCATCCCCCAGGACTTCGTGGTGGCGCCCAGACGGTCCAACCTCTCCCGCTCGGAGACCACTACGAAGTGCCAGGGCTTGCGGTTCATGCCCGACGGGGCCGACATCGCGGCCTCGAGCATCGCCGTGATGTGCTCCTCGGACACGGGCTCGTCCGTGTACTTCCTGATGCTCCTTCTTGCCAGAATCGCGTCTATCACGTCCTTGGTCCCCGCTGGGCTACTGGTCCTCGGGAGTCCGCCGCCGTGACGGGCCCGTTCCCCTCGCCCGGCTGCTCGTCCTCGAAGGTCTGGAACTTCGCGTCGCCCCACAACCGCTCCAGCTGGTAGTAGTCCCGCGTCGCCACGTCGAACACGTGCACGACCACATCGACGCAGTCCAGGAGTACCCAGCGCTTCCCCGCGTAGCCCTCAACGTGCCAGGGCTTCTCGCCCTCTTCGGTCAGGCCGTCTTTGATGGCGCTGGCGATGGCCGCGACCTGGATCCCGCTGGTCCCGTTGCAGATGACGAAGAAGTCACACGTTGAGGTCAGCCCTCTCAGGTCCATCGAAATCACGTTCTCGGCCTTCTTGGTGAGTGCGAGCTCCGCGGTCCGCACCGCCAGCTCCTGTGATGTCATGGCCAAACGCTATCCTCCGAACTTCACTATCTCAATGCGAGGGGAAGCCTTGGCCTCCTCCTCACTGAGCACTCTCAACACCGTGCCATGTATGCGCTCCCTCTTCCGGACCTTCAGGTCGAACAGCCACACGGCCACGAACGACACGACGAGGAAGGCGACCGCGAGCGCGATGGGCAGAACCGATTCCTCGGACCCGTCCGAGATGGCGCTTCCGACCACGAAACCGAGGATGGTCATGAGCACCGGCAGCATGTAGAGCGAGAAGGCCGCTACCAGAACCCTGCCCGCGCTTATCTCGACCTCGACGGTGTCACCCACGCCCGCCCCGGCCTCGTTCCTGGCCAGAAGCAGGATCTCCTTGCCGTCGCTCGAAGCCATGCAGAGCCCGCACTTGTTGCACGACCCGGACTCCAGCATGGCGACAACCGCACCATCGTCACTCACCGAAGCGACGCGACCTACCTCTGTCACGGCAGTTCTCCTCTGAACCGAAGGTCTTTGGGCAGCGAACGCCCCCTCAGGTCCGAACGCTTATTATCGCCTGACGAGCCCCAGTTTCTCAAGGGCGAAGAGCGCGATCAGCCCGGTGGCCAGCCCCGTTGCGGCCGAGACCAGAAGCGCCACCGGCAGGAGCCTCAGGGCAGGTCCCGGGCCCGTGTAGAACCCGGATAAGACGCCAAGCTGCGCCAGGTTGTGCAGAACGGCGCCCACGACGCTCACGCCGACCACCGAGAGGGGCGGCAACGCGAGCCGCGCGGCCAGCCCCATCCCGACCACGCCCGCCACTCCCCCGGCCATCGCCAGGCCGAATCCCGGCCCGAGGAACGTCCCGACCACAAGTGACGCGACGATGACACGCAGGACCGTGATGGCGAGCGCGTCGGCCAAGCCCAGTGTGATGAGCGCGATCAGGGTCGCGATGTTCGCAAGCCCGATCCGCAGGAACGGGAACGGCGACGGAAGCGCGCTCTCGACCGCGTAGAGCGCGAGCGCTACCCCAAGGAGCATCCCGAGCCGCGCCACACGTCCCGCGGCGGTGTGACCGGTCGAGCCTCGCTCCGGCGCGCGACCAGCAGCCTTCGTGTTCGCCGTGTCGCCCATGCGCTACCTCGTCACCGCATCGGTCGGGGTCGGCCCGTCTTCACGCAGAGCTCGTGCGGGCACGGGGAGCTGAGCACCCTGGCCTCGCCGTCCGCGACTCCGACCACGGTAGTGCCGAGCGGCCCCTTGACCTCGACTATAGTGTCGGAACCGAGCGGCGCAAGGTACTCGAACCCGCCGTCGCCTGTGATCCTGACCGTGGCCCCATCCCCCTGCCCGCCGCCCATGGTAAACAGCACGAGCGCCGCGCCCACGAGCACGTACAGGACAAGCCTGTCGGCAAACGTCAGGAGTGTGCGGTCGCCGGCCATCAGTCGTCGCACCACAGGAAGTCTGCGGGCCGCCCGCAGCCGCTGCAGCACCCACCATCGATCCCGACGACCTCCGTGCGGTAGCCCGTCCGCCTGACCAGCAGGTGGCCGTCGTCCGGGCAGTACGTGTTCGCATCGTCCTCAAGCCGCACGTTCCCCAGGTAGACGTACTGAAGCCGCTCCTGCGCGATCTCCTTTGCCCGCACGAGAGTCGACACCGGCGTCGCCGGGATGTCCATCTTGTACGTCGGGAAATACCGCGAGAAGTGGAGCGGGATCGACGGGTTCACGTCGGCCACGAAGGCCGTAAGCTCCCGGAGATCCTCGTCGGAGTCGTTCAGGCCGGGGATTATCAGGTTGGTCACCTCGACGAAGCACGCCTCGGCGGCCAGCCGAATGGTCCTTTTCGCGGCCTCTGCCCCCTCGCTGTGGCAGTGGTCGCGGTAGAACGACTCCTTCATCGACTTGAGGTCCACGTTCATCGCATCGATCAGCGGAAGGAGTTCCCGCAGAGGCGCCTCGTTCAGAACACCGTTCGTCACCAGGATGTTCTTGAGGCCGCTCTCCCTCACGAGCGCGCCCGCCTGCACCAGGTACTCGAACCAGACGAGCGGCTCAGTGTAGGTGTAGGCGACTCCGAACGAGCGCGACTTCAGAGCGAGCTTCACGAGTTCGACGGGCGGCAGCGGCGTCGTCTGAGCCTTCATCTGGGAGATCGTCCAGTTCTGGCAGAAGTCGCACCGGAGGTTGCACCCGTTGCACGCTACCGAGAGGACCGGCAGTCCCGGGCACCCCGTCCCGGTTGGACCTCCCGAGACAGACGCCGTGACCGCCCTCCGGAATGACGCACGCCTGCGGGCAGAGCTCGCAGGCGATGCGGCCATCGGAAAGCCTTCTCCAGTACTTGGCGTCGGTCATTCCTTGTGCTCCCCATCTCCGCCCGCGCTCTTCCTCTCGACGGCATGATCGAAGAAGCGCTGCGTGGGGTACGCGAGGTTGATATCGGGGGCGGCCTCGAACTGGTCGAGCACGTCTTCCCAGATCACGTGCGTGGAGCCCCGGCGCTCGCGCGGCAGGCACAGGTACCGGATGGTCAGGAGCACGCCGCTGTCCTTGACCGATGTGTAGACCGTCGGCGTGAACGTCTTATAGAAGATCATGAACTTCTTGCTCGACTCCCTGATCCTCTGCGCCGCCTTCTCGCTGAGGTTCTCGGCGCGCTCCGTCGCGATGCTCAGCAGAATGCCCTTGGCCTTGCGCCAGTCGCTCTCGAACGTGACGAGCACCGGTATCTCATTCCAGATGTACTCGAAGCCCGCGCCGTAGTTCGCGAGCGGGGTGCTCATGAGCATACCGTTGGGCACGTGCACAACGCGCCCGGTGCTCTGGTCGGAGTCGACCCAGCCCCCCACTTCGAGGAGCGAGAACTGGAAGACCCGAACATCGATGACGTCGCCGATGAGCTCGCCGATCTGGATCCGGTCTCCCGGGGCGAAGGGTCTCCGCCACACGATGAAGACCCAGCCGGCGATGTTCGCCACGGTGTCCTTGAGGGCAATGGCGATGCCCGCCGAGACGAGCCCCGCGAACGTCGCGAACGCCTGGAAGCCGGTCAGCCAGATGCGGCCAACGATCAGGAACCCGATGGTCACGCTGATGTAGGCCGAGACCTTGCGCCAGTTGTACCGGCTTCGGAGGTCGTCGACCCTCCACCAGACGATGCGAAGGACCAGGGCCCGGACAGCCCAGAAGAAGAGGATCACAGCGGCGCTGCTCACCAGCTTCAGCGCGACGTCCGCGCTGATTCCCATGCTGGAGGACAACCACTCGGCCAGCTGATCCATGATCTACCTCGTGAAGGAAGCCCCAGGACTCGTGCGCGGCGTCTCGTGCAAGCAACATACACCCGGACGGGCCCTACTGCTCGACAAACTTCTCCATGAGCCCCGACGAGACCAGTATACGTCCGATAGAGTCCCCGTCGCCGGTGACCAGAACCACCTCCGCACCGGGCGTCCGCTCAATGAGCGCCAGCCCATCCCTGGCACCGAGCACGAAGACCGCCGTCGCGAGCGCGTCCGCGTCGACCGCAAGTTCGGCCGCCACGGTGACGCTCATGACACCGCGCGCCGGATACCCCGTCGCGGGGTCGAGGATGTGATGGTAGCGCACACTGTCGACGAGGGCATAGCGCTGGTAGTCACCGGAGGTCGCGACGCTGCCGCCGTCCAAGAGAGCCACTCCCAGAAGTCCGTCCTGCCTCGGGTGCTTGATGCCGACGCGCCAGACGTCCGCGTCGGGCGGCGCGCCGAGGAAGCCCACGTCTCCGCCCGCGTCGACGACGCCGGTCTCGATGCCCATCTCCCCGAGCACCGCGACCGCGCGGTCGACCGCGTAGCCCTTCGCGACCCCGTCCAGGTCGATCGCCGTGCCCGGCAGTGCGGTCATCGTACGCGTGGCGGTGTCGACCTGGACCGCCCGCCAGTCCACCGACGGGAGGACGGCATTGATGGCGGACGCCTCGGGGACCGTGAAGTCCTCGTCGTTCAACGTCCACAGGTCAACGAGCGGCGCCACCGTGATGTCGAAAGCGCCGGAGGACGTCCGGGCGACCGCGAGCGACCGCGCGACGACCTCCGCCACCTCTCTGCTGACGCGCTCGCCTGCGAACCCGTCCACCCGCGCGTTCAGCCGCGAGATCTCACTGTCTTCGGAGTAGCGCGTGGTCGCGGCCTCGATGCGCGCGATCTCGTCGAACGCGGCGTCTATTGCGGCGCGGCCGAGCTCGGCGTCAGGTGTCAGCACCGTGACGGACACGATGGTGCCCATCAGGAAACGGTAGTCAACGTGCCTGTCGGAGTCGCTGCGCCTGCGCATCGCGAACGTGACAATGAGCGCCACGACAACGAGGAGCGCCGCCACTTCAAGAGCGAGCCGCTTCCTGCCGGTTGACAATGTCATCGGCTCCCGATTGCGACGAGTGCGGATCCGGCAATGATGATGCCGAGGGTGAGATGCAGCCTGATCGCCGAGGACGCGGCCTCGGCCAGCATCTTGGGGCGCCCGTAGTGGTTCCAGCAGTCTGCCACCACCGTGCGGATGAGGCCGAACGCAAGGACCGCGACCAGCGTGAGTGGGATGAGCGCGGCCGTGAACACGGCCGCGAAGAGGGACCCGAACATCAGGAGGGCCAGGGCGAGCACCACACCGCGCCCTGCCGCCCGCGGCCCCATGAGAACCACGAGGTTCCGCTTGCCTGTGTCGCGGTCGGGTCTGAAATCGACCATCTGATTGACCCAGAGGATCAGGATGGTAGCGAACGCGATGGGTAAGGACGCCGTCACCACGCGCCACGAGAACGTCCCCGCCTGCACGTAGTATGCCCCGACCACGGGCAGAACACCGAACGCGAGACCGACGGCTATCTCACCCAGTCCCCGGTAGGCCAGCTTGACCGGAGGCGCCGTGTAGAAGTGCGCCAGAGCAACGCCTACTAGCCCTACGACCAGCACGAGATTGCCGGGCTGCGTGGAGTTCAGGTGGAGACCCAGTGCCGCGCCCAGCCCGAGACACACGATCGAGCTCTTCAGGAAGAACCCCGCCGGCAGCGCGCCGCTCGTGATGAGCCCGGAGCCCCCGGACAGCACGCCGGGATTGGAATTGGCAGGGTCGGCGCCAGACACGTGGTCGTAGTAGCCGTTCCCGAGGTTCGCGCCCATGTGAAGGAGAACAACAGCGACGATCATCTCTATCAGGCGGGCGACGCTGAAGGTCCACCCCTCCGGCCTCAGCCAGAACGGGAGCGTCGCGCCGATTAAGACCGGCATCACCGACACGGTGAGGAAGGGCGCTCGCGCCGCCCTCATGAAAAGCAGCAGTCTGTTGCTGGGAATCGCGTTGCTCATCAACCCCTGTCCCTCTGGTGTCCGAGAGCTCCGACCATACCTATCGACTTGGTGGGACACGCGTCCAGGCACAGGCCGCAGCCGATGCACTTGCCGCGGTCGATCTCGTGCCGCTCCCCCGGCTCGCCGGATATGGCATTGACGGGGCAGACCTCCACACACTTGCCCAGGCCTTCGCACTTCGTGCCGATGACGACCTTGGGACGCGCCTTGATGTCGTCGATGATAGCGCCGGTCGGACAGACCGCGGCGCAGATGCCGCAGTTCGTGCACTTCGTGTAGTCGATGACGGCGAGGTCTTCTTCCATGTTGATCGCGCCGCTCGGGCACTTCTTGACGCAGAGCTGGCACGCGATACAGGCGACCGCGCAGACGGCCTTGGCCTTCTTGCCCTTGTCGTGAGACGAGCACCGGATGTGGACCTTCATGTCCTTCGACACGAGCTCGATGATGTTGACGGGACAGGCCTCGACGCACTTGCCGCAGCCGGTGCACTTCTTGACGTCGATGTGGACGAGACCCTCGTCAGAAAGCGTGACCGCGTCGAACGGGCAGACTGCCTTACACGTGCCGAGCGACAGGCAACCGAAGATGCACGCCTTCGTGCTTCCCCCAACCAGGATCGCGGCACGGCAGTCGTGGATGCCCTCGTAGTCCAGACGCTGCTGAGCGTTCGACAGGCCTCCGGCGCAGTGGACGACCGCGACCTCGGGGAGGTGCTCCCCGGCCTCGCTGCCCAGTATCTCGGCCACTCGCTCGGCGACGTCGGTCCCACCGGGCGGACAGACCGGCGCGACGCCCGTCTTCACGGCGGCCTCGGCGTAGCCCTGGCATCCCGGGTAGCCGCACGCACCGCAGTTCACGCCGGGCAGGACGTCGACGAGCTTCTCGACCTTGGGATCACGGTGAACCGCGAAGACCTTCGAGGCAATAGCCAGTATCACCCCGAACAGGGCGGCCATGGCCGAGAGGACTATGATCGATCTCGCGACTACCGACTCCATCTGGACCCTTTCGTGCTGCGCTCGCCGGGTGCCGTGCTCGCCAGGTGCTGCGCTCCGCCGCGCGGCTAGGCCGCCGCAACCGGGCGGCCGTCCTTCCCGCTACCCTATCTTGAGCCCCGAGAATCCGAGGAACGCTATCGCCATGAGCCCGGCCACGATGAACGTGATCGGGATGCCGCGCATCGACTTCGGCACGTCGATGAGGTCCAGCCGCTCGCGGATCGCCGCCATCAGTATGAGCGCCAGCGTGAACCCGAGCCCGGCCGCGAAGCCGTGCACGATGGTGTAGATAAAGCTCGCGTTGCGCGAGAGCCCCGTGGCCATGAAGCTGTCAACGTTGACCACCGCCACGCCCAGCACCGCGCAGTTCGTCGTGATGAGCGGCAGGTAGATGCCGAGCGACTTGTGCAGGGTCGGCGACGTCTTCTCGATCACCATCTCGACGAACTGAACCAACGCCGCGATCACCAGGATGAACGCAATGGTCCTAAGGTAGGTGATCTCAAGCGGCACGAGCACGTAGTTGTAGACGAACCACGTCACGAGCGATGCCATCGTCATCACGAAGATGACCGCCATGCCCATGCCGAGCGCGGACTCCGAGTCCTTCGAGACACCGACGAACGGGCAGAGCCCGAGGAACCGCGCCAGCACGAAGTTCGAGACGAAGATGGCGCCTACGACGATCGCGAGAAGCTGACCCAGGTCCATCAGCGCCCTCCTCTCGCGTTGGCGGCGGCCGCCTCGGCCGCCTCGGCCCTGCGCTTCACCTTCGCGTCGAGGATATTGAAGTAGCCCATCAGAAGTCCGATCGTGATGAACGCGCCCGGCGCCAGGATCATGATAAGAACCGGCTGGAAGTCGGGACCCAGGACCATGTAACCGAAGAGCTTGCCGTCGCCCAGGATCTCGCGGATGGCGCCGATCAGGACAATGGCGAACGTGAAGCCCAGGCCCATGCCGATGCCGTCCATGATCGAGAGCCAGAGCCCGTTCTTCGACGCGAACGCCTCCGCGCGCCCGAGGATGATGCAGTTGACGACGATGAGCGGAATGAATATGCCGAGCGACTTCGCAAGCTCAGGCAGGTAGGCGCCCATGACCAGCTCGACGATGGTCACGAAGCTCGCGATGACCACGACGAAGCACGGGATGCGGACCTTGGCCGGGATGATCTTCCCGAGCAGCGAGATAACGATATTGGAACCCAGGAGAACGAACGTCGCGGCCGCGCCCATGCCGAGCGCGTTCTTGACGGACGTCGACACGGCCAGCGCCGGGCACAGCCCCAGAGCCAACCGGAAGACGGGGTTCTCCTTGTAGAGGCCTTTCGTCAGTTCCTTGAAGGCGCTCATCGCTCGCCTCCCACTTCCTCTGCCCGCGCCGCGCCGCCCCCGGGCGTCGCGTCAGGCGCGGCGTCGAACGTTCCCTCGACACCGACGATGGACAAGAGCATCGCGAGGCCGCTCTTCACCGACCCCGTGACCGCTTCCGAGCTGATGGTCGCGCCCGTTATCGCGAGGATACCGTCCGCGCCCGGGCTCTTCACCACGCGCAGATCGTCGGTCCTCAAGTACTTGTACTGCTCCTGGAACCACGGCGGAGTACCCGCCTCGTCGACGCCCCTGCCCATGATGACCGCCCAAAGCGTGTTCCTGGACGCGACCTCCTGGATCTTGGCGCCCAGGCCCGGCGTTTCCTTCTGGTCGACGATCTTGATGCCCGAGATCGATCCGTCGGGAACGACTCCGACGATCGTCTCTATCGTGCTCGAGTAGCCCTTGCCGTAGGCCGTGAACGTATATCCGCGGATGACCGCGCCGACCTCGCTCGCGTACGCCGTGTAGTAGGCGAACTCCCGACCGTCCAGCATCGAGTCGGTCGCCGTCTCCTCGAAGTACTCCCCTCCCTCGCTCGGGAGGACTTCGATGCGCGCGTTCTCCGTCTCCAGGCGCTTGTACTCTTCCGTGATCTCGTGGGTCGCGTTGTAGACCGCGGAGAGCCCGAAGCTCGCCACGGCGGCTATCGCCGTCAGTGTGACCACCAGGCGAATGTAGCTACCCACTCTTCTTCACCTCCCCGAACTTCCTCGGGCGCGTGTGCCGGTCGATGAGAGGCGTCGCGACGTTCATCAGGAGGATCGAGTAACTGACGCCCTCGGGGTATCCGCCGACGAGCCGGATGATGCTGGTCAGCACCCCGCACCCTACGCCGAAGATGATCATCCCCTTGGGCGACACGGGCGACGTCACCATGTCGGTCGCCATGTAGAAAGCGCCGAGGATGAGCCCGCCCGCGAGAATATGGAAGAGCGCGTTCCCCGTGAAGAGCCCGGAGGGCCCGCCGAAGACCCACGTCAGGATAGCGACCGTGGCCATGTAGGTGCTCGGGATGCGCCACTCGATGTAGTGCTTGAACATCAGATACGCCGCGCCGATCAGGAGCAGTATCGCGGACGTCTCCCCGATACAGCCGCCGACCTGCCCCATGAAGAGGTTCGCGATGGACTCGGACGAGCCGAGGTCCGCGAGAACCTCGCGCGCCTGGACTATCTGGTGCGTCGTCGAGTTGGGGTCCGCGATGATCTCCGTCACCTTCCTCATGACCGCCAGTGGCGTCGCCTGCGTGACGACGTCGACACCCTTGGCGAACACGGACCCGACGACGGGCATCCACCACGGCACGCCCGGCGGGATGTTGAACGACAACAAGATGCCCGTGACGAGGGCACTGCCGTCACCCATCGTGACCGGCACTCCCCTGGCCTTCTGGATAACGCCCTCGGTGACGAGCGCAGCGAGACACGACAGCAGAATGAGGAGCAGCGCTCGCACTCCGTAGAAGTAGACCGAACCGACGACCGCCGGAACCAGGGCGATGACGACGCCGAACATCACCTTCTGGATGGAGGTGTTCTGGCGCAAGTGCGGAGACGCGGATACGATGAAGTGCTCCGACATCAGTTCCCCTTCTCTTTGTCACTCCGCTCGGCGGCCTTGTTCCTGAGTTCGGCCGACAGGTACTTGCCGTACTTGAACTGGTGAACGAGCCGCCGCCTCGACGGGCAGACGTACGCGCACGCCCCACACTCGATGCAGTCGTTCAGGCCGATCTTGACCGCCTTGTCGATGGCCTCGACCATCACGTATTTCTCGATGGTCGTGGGTAGGAGCTTCATGGGACACGCATGGACGCAGTGCCCGCACCTTATGCACGGGTCGGGAGGCCTGGTGTCTACCTCGCCCGGTCCGAGGAAGAGCACGCCGGACATCCCCTTGATGACGGGAACGTCGAGCGTGAACTGCGCTATGCCCATCATCGGCCCCCCCGAGATGACCTTGGAGACCTCGTCCGAGAGGCCGCCGGCCTGCTCTACGAGGCTTCCGACCATCGTCCCCACCCGCGGTGAGAAGTTCGACGGGTTCTCGACCGGGTTGCCGGTCACGGTCACCACTCGCCGCACCAGGGGAATACCCTTGTAGCACGCCTCGTAGACCGCCAGGGCGGTACCCACGTTCTGCACGACCACTCCAACGTCCATGGGAAGCCCGCCAGCGGGCACCTTCCGCCTGATGAGCGAGTCTATCAGCTGCTTCTCCGCGCCCTGCGGGTACTTGACCTGAACCATGACCACGCGGACCCCGGAGCCTGCGGGTACGGCCGCCTTCATCGCCTCGACCGCATCCGGCTTGTTCGACTCGATGCCGACGAAGCCCCTTTCGCAGCCAAGAGCCCTCATTATGAGGTGGAAGCCCCGCATGACCTCGGCCGGCCGCTCCAGCATCAGCCGGTGGTCGGCCGTCAGCCAGGGCTCACACTCGGCGCCGTTCAGGATGGCCGTGTCTATGGGCTTGGAGTCCGGAGGCGAGAGCTTGACGTGCGTGGGGAATGCCGCTCCGCCGAGACCGACTATGCCGGCGTCACGGATAATGTCTTTGATCTCCTTGGGCGAAAGCGAGTCGACGTTGTCACGCGGGACGACCGACTCGTGCCACGAGTCCTCTCCGTCGCCCTCGATGACTATCGCCTGGTGCTCGCCGCCCAGCGGGTGCGGGAACCTGCCGACCGCCGTCACTTTGCCCGAGATGGACGCGTGGACCGGAACGGAGACGAAGCCGGCCGCCTCGCCAATCACAGTACCTACCTTGACCTCGTCCCCCACCGAGACCACGGGTGTCGCGGGAGCGCCGAGCGACTGCCTGAGAGGAATGACGACACGGTCGGGCAGCGTCGGCTCGACGATCTCATTTCTGTTTGTGAGTTTCTTTGAGTCCGACGGGTGGATGCCGCCGGAAAACGTCTTGAGTCCCAGGTTGCGACTCCCGATTCTATAGCCGTCCTTGTCCCGCGCCGCGAACGACGCGGGACCGGTAGATCAGCAACTGCTAGAGAAGCTCCAATGTACCCTGGATCGACATCCCGGCCGAGAGTGTTGTCGACGCGCCGGCGCCCGCCGTGGTCGAGCCCTCGCCCTCGAACTCGAACGTCGTGTGGCTCTTGCTGAAGATGATCAGCCCGCTCTCCAGCGAGAAGAGAACATTGCCCTTGGACTCGCCCGCGCCCGACATCAGCCAGGCCTCGCCCTGCTGCTCGACCTTGCCCTCGAACTCGAACGTCGAGACCGTGGCGACCTCGACGCAGGATATACCGTATTTCTCCTTAAAACCTACTACCGTGTAGGTGGTCTCGCCGATGAAGTCCCTGGCGGTCGAGCTCGTGATGTCCGGGATGTCGAGGTCGTCCTCCCACGTGTAGCCGATGGTGATGGGCTCCTCCGGGAGCTTCGGGAACATGCCGTGGATCATCAGAGCCACCTGGCCGACGCCCTCCTCGAAGTAAGCCTCGCCTGCCATGCCGGAGAAAGACAGCACCTCCCCGCTCGGCGCGAGCAAGACATTGAGCGTCTTCCCGCGAAGCGCCGAGGCGCTCTCCTGGACGATGACCTGGTCCCCAAACGAGATGCTGGAGGCGGCGTGGTCGAAGCGCATGGCCATGTTCATCTCGTCCGTGTCCGTGTTCGAGAACTGACACGTCGTCCTGAACTCGGTCTGAGTCGAGGCGACCCTGTCATATCCCTGCATGGCGACCGCCATCTCGCCGGCGGACTTCAGCTTGTACTTGACCGTCTGGCCGTTCTCGAGCGTGCGCGTGAGCTGCACCGGTTCATTGATGGTGATGTCCCTACCACCCGAGCCCCCGCCTCCGCAACCGGACGCAACCAGCCAGATGCCGATCGCCGCGACGAGCGCGCGCGCTGCTATCTTCCGAAGTCCCATTCCGTCAGCCTCCCCCCGGATGAATGGTCTGCGCGGGACGTTGCCGCGCAACCGATCGTCTGACCTTCGTCTAACCTCGAGCGGGGATTATAGCACGCGCCCGGAAGGCCGCGCACCGGTTTTTCGGGTGGGCTTGCGCATACGGCATGAGGGCCTTAAGGAGGCGACTGCATGGCCGCTAGAGGCCGAGCTTGCCCCTGAGCTCCTCAGACGGGGGCGCCTTCTTGATCCACCTGGCCACCTCGCTACCGTCGTGATGGAGGATTATCGTGGGCACGTCGGCAACGCCGTTCATCGCCGCCTCAACGAGCCCGTCCTCGGTGTCCAGGTTGATGGCCTCGGTCACGACCGAATCGGCCGCGCCCCACTTGTCGAGGAAGAAGGAGACCTTCTGCTTCGCGTTCTTGCAGGCCTCACAATCTTCCTTCACG
>JALGZG010000020.1 GCA_025782345.1 bacterium
ACGCTGATCATGGCGCCCACGGGGTTCTGCGCCGCCTTCGCGAGGTCTTCCTCGCTCGCCTCCTGGCCCATTGCGCTCACGGCCAGCATCAGAAGAACCGCAACGCCAAGGAAAACACCAATCGTTCTCATTTCCTCTCCTCTCTCTCTGTCTTCGTGCTTGTGATGTGCCCGTTCTCTCAGGCACGCGTCAGAAACTGAATGTTACACCCAGCAAGAGGCCGTGCTCAACCAGGGTAAGCCCCTTGTACATTGTGCTACCGTCGTCCCAGTCGATGCCGATGTGTTTGTACCCGAGGTTGGCGGCGACGGTGTCGTTGAACTCGTAGCCGAGCCCGAGCGACGTGCCCCACGTGAAATCGGAGCCGATACCGAACCCCCCGACGTCCATCCGGACCCAGCTGTACCAGCTCTCGGAGAACCGCGACGAGAAGCGGACCCCGACGAGCGGGTCTATCCAGGAATCATCCGCGGCCCCTCCGTCGTCAGGGGGACCTTCGGTGACAACGACGTCCACTTCCGACCGCGTCCAGCGGATGCCGGCAAGGAAGTCGAACACGTCGCTATCCGTCAGTGTAATCCGATAGCTGCCGAGGGCGTCGAGCACCACGACGCTGGTCTCGACGTCGGCCATGCTGCCGAGAGGATCAATAGTGTGGAGAGGTTCGTCCTCCAGGCTCGCGCTCATATAGCCGACATCAAGAAGGCCGCCCCACTGCCCTCGCCTGGCCTCCAGATGGATGAACGCCCCGAGGTCAAGGGCGTCCGAGATGTCGCTGAGGTCGACGTCCACGGGCACGTCGAGGTCGCCGAAATCGGCGGTGCCCTTCATGCTCACGGTCCAGACGTGGGGCGTCACCGAGAACTCCCAGCCCTCGCCGTCTCCCGCACTCGTCTGGGGGGCCGCCGTTCCGGCCGCTACTGCCACCATCAGGCCGGCGCAGACTGCCGCTGTCGCTCGTCTCATTGCATATCTCCGTATCTGTCGTGCACCGCACCGGTCAGCTGAGCCCGGCCAAGCGGACGGCCGCTACCTGAGAAAGATAATCAGCGTCAGAACCACGAATACGGTCGGGAACAGCACTCTGCAAGTGAGGTCGAATCGCCGCGCCGCGGTCTCCCTCCCGTAACCGGCGAGCCTGCTGCTCAAGACGCCCTCCATCAACGCCAGGAAAATGAGGGCTATAGAGAGAAACGTGTACCTGTCCAGCCGCGTCTGGTAGGGCACCTTGGGAGACAGCGCCGACATGCTGAAGAGGAAGGCGACCACGGTCAGCATCGCCCCGGAAGCGACACCCATCTGCGCCTCGATCTGAGTGGGGTCGATCCAGAACACCGCGAAGGACATGAACACTATCATCGCGAGAGGGAAGATCATCTTCCAGAGGAAGTAGCGGCCCTCGCGGTCCGCGGGGAACCGGAAGGTGAAGCCCGGCGATGTTGCGTACCCGATGTCGACCTGCTCCATCACGAGGTCGCCCGCGCCGACACGCCAGTCCAGCACCGACAGCGTCTCGGCCTGGATGACCCGGTCCTCCCGCGCCACGAACTCCACCTCCCCCGGCGAAGCGGACACGAACTTGATATCGAACCTGTGGCTGTCGGTCGGGAAGTCCTCGAGGTTCATGTTCACCGAGAGATCCCCGAAGTAGCGCTGGCGATATGTCACCGTACCGTCCGGCTCGACCTCCACGACCTCCCGCCGCTTTCTGGCGAGATTGATGTCGTTGACTATCTGGATGTCCGGCACCCACGTTTCCCCCACACCCAGCGCGTGCCTCCCGGGCCAGCGGCCGGCGAGGCTCTCGTCCTTCCATGACAAGTGAACGGAGAAATCGGCGCGCATGGTCTGGCGCACGCCGTCGATGTCGAGGATGTCGACGAGCAGGAAACCCACCGAGACGCGGACGGGCTCACCGTCGGCCCCGGGGGCCTTAAGAGACCCCGTGTCCGCCGGCAGGAGTCCCGCGGCAGTGGTGCACGTCAGGAGAAGGGAGATCGTGCAGAGCACCGCCAGTTCGAACGATCGAGACACGGGCATACCTCCCTGATTCATGGAACGAAGCGTTCACGAGACGCCGACCGCCCCAACGAACGGGTACGCCAGCCAGCGTCCGGGAGCGACGCACGGAGGCTACCACA
>JALGZG010000333.1 GCA_025782345.1 bacterium
CGGTGAACCCCGCCGGCTACAACGTGATCCATGGCGGCTATCTCTACTACGACGGGTACGGCGGCGGCGAGGAAAGGGACTTCAGGGTCGTCGTCTACGCGCGCGGGTACTGCTCCGAGCACTACGACATTCGACTGTCCTACTACTATCCGTCGGAGACGTTGACTTTCTACCTCGCGCCTTGGGCGGCGAGGGAAGCGGGGGATACCGATCCCGGTCCGCGGCGTGAGGCCGGCGGTCTTGAACCTGCGGACACGCCCGAGACGGAGCGGCCGGCCGGAAAGGTCGTGGTGGGTTCGGTGGACCAGGCAGAAGGGGAGTAGACGCAGGAGGCGCGGAGAGTTCGGCGTGCGCTCCATCGCAGCGTCACGTCGGTACGAGCACCGGCTAGGCGAGTGGCTTGACCTGGACGAAGGAGGGTGAGCATGCAGAAGTGGCTACGGATCGCACCGGCGCTCGCGGTACTGATCGCCGTCTGTGTCACGCCGGTTTCCAGCGGCGCCTCGGACGCGCCGATTGAAGCGGAGACGACTGTCGGTAGCGCGAGGGAGGATGCATCCTGGGGCGCCATCAAGGCCATGTACAGGGGAGCATCGAACGCGTATGGCCCATCCGCCGACCAGCGGGGGGCCGCTCGAGAGGGCGCTCACTACCCGTTGCGGGACTCCCCGGAGAACGCGCTCGAGAAACTGAGACAGGCCTACGAGCTCATGGATGCGGAGGCCTATCTGGACTGCTTGGCAGAGGATTTCATCTTCTACGTGAACCCGGACGACTGGACGAACAACCCCCAGTTGCCCCCGGAGTGGTACAAGATGGACGAGCGCTGCATGCACGAGAACATGTTCAGTGAGGGCAGCACCGTCGAACACGTCACGCTCTCGTTCACACAGATAGGCAACTGGGTGGAGATCCCGAATTCCGGGAGCAGGAGCAACTGGGAGTACAGCGGGAACTACGATCTCAGACTGGACCTGTTCGGGGGCCTGGCGTACGTGGCTCAGGAGGGGATGACCCTCCTGTTTCGCGTTGACGTGGACCAGGTCGGACCGGGTGGTGAAGAGCTATGGGAGGTGGTGAACTGGTGGGATGTGGACCGGTTCGAGAGTTCCCCGGTCGAGCCCTCGACCTGGGGTACGATCAAGGCCATGTTCCTGTAGCTCATTGTCGCGCGAGGGGAGGTTCACGCCTCCCCGCGTCCCCCGCTCGCTGTACGCGCAAGCACTTCCAGAAATGCCTGCGTCTTCTCGTCCCAGCTGTTGGGAACAGCAATACGATCTCTCACCGCTCGGCGGCGTTCCTCGTCACCGAGCGCTTCCTTCACTGACCGCGCGAAGGACCCCGGATCGTCGGCGATGAAGATGAGATCCTTGTACTCCCGGATGTCCGCGGAGAAGGGAGTCGACACGATGTTCTGCTCCATCGCCGCGTACATGTAGAGCTTGTTCGGGTTGATCGCCCGCGTTCTCTCGTCCAGCACGAACGGTGCGATCCCGACCGTGGCGTGAGAGAGGTGCGCCGGCAGCTCCTCGTAGGGAACGCGGCCCGTGAAGACAATGTGGTCCGGGTATTTCCCGGCGAGAGTCTCTGCCTTCGCCCTGGCTCCCTCGAACACCCTTCCGATGCACATGACACCGGTCCTTGCCTGCAGATCGGACAGTGCCCCCGCCAGAGCCTCTAGAACGTCGAAGTCGATCCGGTCATCGACCGATCCCACGTACGCGACCAGCTGAGTGCAGTCACCAACAGGGCTCTCCGCGATGAGCGCCGGGAGCGGCCCCTCGCGTCTCCCCGTGAAGATCGTGAGGTCGACCCCGTTCCCCACGACCGTTCCCCGGCCGCATACCTCGCGCAGACGCTCGGACGACGATACGACCTCGGTGGCGCCGGCGACGAGATCCCGGAAGACGCGCTCCGCGGCATCCGGGCAGGCGGGGTAGAACTCCGTGTGGAGGTCGTTGCAGTCGTAGACGACCGGGATCCCGAGCTCCCTGATGCGCGGAACGATCGGTGCGGCCCATATGTACGAGCAGACGACGACGTCCGGTTCAAAGGACCGCACCCTCGACAGGAGTGCGCGGAGTCCGGTGCTGGAGAGAATCCCCGTGAGCGCTCTGACGGCGGCGATATTCGAGTCGGGC
>JALGZG010000206.1 GCA_025782345.1 bacterium
TGGCGAGAAATGCGCCAGTGGCGTCTACTTCTATCGCATTGCTGCTCCGGGCTTCACGGAGTCGCACAAGATGATCATGCTGAAGTAGACCGTCACACTGAACAAGCAGTCAGAAAGGGGCCGGCTCAGGCGAGTCGGCCCCTTTCGCATTGGTGCCCGGCTCCCGCCGCGGAGGGGGTGCGGCGGCGGGAACGGAGATGGGGGAGAACGCGCGGCACCAACACGTCGGGCTCTCGGAAACCCCCTGACAAATGCACGCCTCGTGTGGAGACGTGTTGCAGCTAGTCAAGAGCCGTGCTATAATGTGTCTATACTACTGTACGAGCCTCAGCCACATTGGACCTTAGCAGCGGGGGGTGTTCTCCCGTCCGGGAGGAGGTGCGCAGCAGCGCTGACCGGTAGCGAGCGTTGTGTTGTTTGTGTGTCTACACAGGGCTGGAAGCAATGGAGGCAAAGATGCGCGCATTGACTATTGTATTGGTGATCCTCATGATCGCGTCTGTCGCTGTGGCCGACAAGAAGCCGTACGTCGACCCGGTCCCGGGCGGAATGAGGGCTCTGGATTGCTCGAACGCGATACCGATCAACTGCGGTGACCTCGTCTCGGGCGACAACACCGGCCTGCCGGACAATGCCACCTACTACTCCTGCACTGGGTGGAATGAGAGCGGTGGCGAGGTCGTCTACGAGTTCGTCATCCCCGCGGGCGTGTGCTACGAGGTGACGGTCGCGCTGAGTCCGAACGGCTGCGACCTCGATGTCTTCTTCCTCGGCAGCTGCGACGAGAACGACTGCATCACCTACGGTGACAGTGGCTTCACCACGGCCTGCCTCGAACCTGGCACCTACTACATCGTCGTCGACGGCTACAACGGCGCCGGCTGCCCCTTCGAACTCGAGGTCACCTGCGTCGAGTGCAGCTGCCCGGTCCCGGCGTGCTGTCCGTTCGAGAACGTGATCTACGAGGTCGACTTCAACCTCGAGGACGGCGCCTTCTGGCTGCTGCCGTGCGGTGGCGTCCCGGTCTGGGAGTGGGGCCCGCTGACGAATCCTGAGGTCCCGGACATCGCGTGCGACGGCGTCCCGGTAACGAACATCCTCGGCACGATCATCGCCGGCGACTACCCCGCCGGCGGAGGCGAGATCGCCGCGGTCGGTCCGTTCTTCATCGACCAGTACTGCACGTGTCTCGAGCTCTGCCACTTCTACGACACTGAGGCCTCCTTCGACGGCTGCAACCTCAAGGTCTCAACCGACGGCGGCGCCACGTGGGTACTCCTGACGCCCTCACGCGGCTACGACCAGGCGGTCAACACGGCGCCCCCGTGCATCCCGAGCGAGCAGGCGTTCAGCGGCCACCAGTTCAACACGGCCTTCCTGCGCGACTGCTTCGGCCTCTCCGACTTCATTGGCATGGAGATCATCGTTGGCTTCTTCTGGGGCAGCGACAGCTCGGTCCAGTACCCCGGTTGGTACATCAAGTGGCTGAAGATCGGCTCCGACGACTCCTCGCCGGTCGAGGATTCGAGCTGGGGCAATATCAAGGCCCTGTATCGCTAGGACTCACTCCTGGCACCTGGCCTGAAGGAACTGGGGGACGGGCGATCGCTCGTCCCCCTTTCCATGTACGCGTGGCGCGGAGTTCACGCATGCCGCACGCGCGCCCGCTCACTCGCCGTACGCAGAGCGCAGGCTCATCTCGAAGGACCGCAGCCCTCCAATCGGTGAGCAGCGAATCATGAAACCGACCGACACTCATTGCCGACGTGCCGTTCCTGTGCTATGCTCTGGTGGTCGAATCTGCAGGCAGGGTACCGTCGCACAGACGGCGAAGTGCCGTCAGGAAGGAGGTGACAGGAAGAGAAGAGTGGGAGTGATGTCTGTCTGACCCATCTGATACGCGTACCTGCAGCTACGGGAGGTAACAATGCGCGCATTCTGTATCGTATTGACAGTCCTTCTCATCGCGTCCGTCGCTGTGGCGAATGAGAAGGAGAAGCCGTTCGAGTACCCGGTGCCTACCGGCGCGAGAGCGCTCGACTGCACGAACGCCACGCCGATCACCTGCGGCGAGACGCTCGCGGGTGACAACACCGGCATGCCCAACAACGTCGTCAACTACAGCTGCACCGGGCTGAACG
>JALGZG010000341.1 GCA_025782345.1 bacterium
ATGTCGGGAGCAATGTGCCGCTATGGGTCTTCTCTTCCGCGGATGACATGGTCGTCAGAGTCGACATATCGGAAGACGGTTCTGTGATCGCGGCCGCCAGTTGGGGGCCACTGGGAGACGTCGGCGATGATTTCTGGGTCTTCAGGAGAGACAGCAGTACACCATTCCTGACGTACGATTGCACCGGCTCGCCGTTTGATCTTGATATGTCCAGTGACGGCACAAGGTGCATCGTGGGCGGCAAGGCCGTTCACGCGAGGATAATGGGGAGTGGCGGCAGACTGTATTGCTTCGACAGCAGCGATCCCACCGGCATCGATGATCCAGAGATCGATGTGACGAGCGCGTGCGTGCTGTTGCAGAATCGTCCCAATCCCCTCAACCCGTTGACGACGTTCACCTACTTCCTGACGGCGCCGGGTCGCGTCCAGCTTGCCATATACGATCTCGAGGGCAGACTGGTCGCCACGGTTGTCGATGATTCCGGGCAGCGGGGTCGCAGATCCGCCGTCTGGAACGGGAAGGACGACAGGGGCGAGGCGGTGGCGTCGGGAGTGTATTTCGCGCGACTGGAGGCGGGCGGAAGCGCGGACGAGACAAAGATCACCCTGATCAGATGATACGGGTCGAGGAACCGACTTGGATGGAACACACGAATGGAGGGAGACTGACACCATGAGAAGAACAATGCTCGTCGTCAGCTGCCTCGTTCTCCTCGTAGCGCCCGTGGCGATAGCTCAGCTGCCCGGTGACGCTTTGTGGACGAGGACATACGGAGATACCAGTCCGGATTGCGGTCGCTGCGTTCAAGCGACATCCGACGGAGGGTATGTCATTGCCGGATTCACGTACGGCGCCAGCCAGGATATCTATCTGATCAAGACCGACGATGTCGGGGACACGTTATGGACCAACTGCATTCGTGGCGAAGGCAGCGATGACGCGAATCGTAGCAGGATGGTCTCAGTTCCAGGGGCCGTACAATGAAGATCTCTGGCTCATCAAGACGGATGCAAGCGGCGACAGCTTGTGGTCCAGGTTCTTCGGCGGATCGGCCTATGACATGGCATATACGGTGGAACAGACCTCCGATGACGGATACATCGCCGTTGGCTACACCCTGTCTTCCGGCGCGGGCAATGAAGACGTTTATCTCGTCAGAACGGATGCGCTCGGGAGTCTTGAATGGGAGAAGACGTACGGCGGGACGGGCTCCGACTACGGGCGTTGCGTCCGCCAGACATCCGACGGCGGGTACATCATCACAGGATATACGACCTCGTTCGGGACCGGCGGATTTGACGTCTATCTCATAAGGACCGATGCCTTGGGTGACACTCTCTGGACGAGAACCTACGGCGGCGGGAACGATGACATATCCTATTCACTTCAAGTGACCGCGGATGAAGGGTACATCATCTCGGCAAAGACGACCTCCTTCGGCGCGGGCGCCAACGATGCGTATCTGATCAGGACGGACGCCGGCGGTGACACCTTGTGGACCAGGACATACGGAGGAACGGGCACGGACAAGGGGTACTACGTTCAGCTGACCCTCGATGGCGACTACATCATGACAGGGGAAACGACGTCGTACGGTGGAGGCGACTACGACGTCTTGCTGATAAAGGTCGGCGGCGAGCTGACCGGCATTGAAGACGATCAGCCGATTCTGACGAGACCGTGCGTTCTTTCGCAGAACTACCCCAATCCCTTTAACCCCTCCACGGTCATCTCATATGACCTGCTGCAGGCATCGGATGTGGGAATGAACATCTATGACCTGTCGGGAAGACGAGTGAAGACACTGGTCAGTGGGATTCAGGTGGCGGGGGCACACAAGGTGATCTGGGACGGCAGGAGCGATAAGGGAGAGGAGGTGGCCAGCGGCGTCTACGTCTGCAGGCTCGATGCCGGAGGTCACGTGCGGACGCGGAAGATGGTTCTGACAAGATAGAACGCCTCCGCGAGAGGACCCCACGCGGCAATCAGCCGGGCGGTTCATCAGCTCGCGCGGGGGTGGTCACCGTGTCGCTTGACGGGGCACGGGACTCAGGTGTATGCTTCAAAGCACAACGTCTCACCGGGCGCCGAAAGGCCGCCAGGGGAAACCGGTCAAATGCCGGTGCTGTCCCGCAGCTGTAGTCGGCAATGAACCCCGTGAGTCACCCCGGAACAGAGGGTGTGGCCTCGCGGGAAGCAGGATGCCGAGAGCCAGAGTACCTGCCGGTGGGAACGTCCGTAGGCCCGTGGAAAGGCGTGTTGCGGACGTATGAGTTTGCCCTGTCGCAGTGCTCTGCAGTCTCTTCGGTTGTCGATCCTCCCAGCGAGCGAGAGGGGCGCTCTTCCCACCGGCGTGTTGCATGGGAGGAGCGTCTTGATGTTCGGCCCTCGCACAGCGCTCGCAGTGTCGATCTGCCTACTGGTCTGTGTCTCCGCCACCGCCACAACGAAGATCCCGCCTGACGCTGCCGTGCTCACGGATGTCGTGGACACCCTGGACGTGATCGCGGATCGTCCGGACGCGTACGACGCGATACGGGAGCTGTCTACGTTCGCCACCGTGCACGAGATCGGTGACGCACGCGGGGGGGTCGTCAGCATCGCCGACGTCCTGGAGGAAGGCGCGGGCGTGGACGTGAAGCGCTACGGGGGTCTCGGGGCCTACAGCACCGCCTCCATTCGAGCCAGTTCTCCCGCGCAAGTCGAGATCTGCCTGGATGGCGTACCGCTCAGGTCTCCGCAGTGGGGTGTCGTGAACCTGTCTGATCTGCCGCTCTCGAGTGTCGAACGGGTCGAGGTGTATCGGAGCGGCGCTCCTGTTGGGCTTGGTGTCGCGGGAATCGGCGGCGTGATCAACCTCGTCACGCGGCCGGCGGGTGAGGACCTCCTCGGGTGTTCCGTCTCGACGGGCAGTCACGGGACGTTCGGCGCCGACATGGGCGACTTCACCTACGTCGATCATCACGGAACGCCGGAGAACACCGATGACGATCTGGTCGTCGAACGTGAGAACAATCAGTTCCAGCAATCGGGTCTGTTCCTGCGGATCGCGCCACCCACGTTCAGAGGGTGGCGATTCGAGCTCTCTGACGACCTCTTCGTGAAAGAGAGCGGCATCCCGGGAATCGAGAACGTGCACATCAAGAGTGCCCACTTCGATGTCCTCCGCAACATGCTCAGAGGTTCCATCGATTCACCTCTCCTTGCCGGGAGCGCGCTTGAGCTGCGGGCGACGGGCTTCCACCAACACCAGAGGGACCGCTTCTACAACCCGGACGACGAGGTCGGGCTCAGCCGGTCCGATACCGACAACAAGAGCACGGCCGCGGGAGTGAATCTCCTGGGCACCCTGCACTGGTACCGAGGTCGCCAGGTGGTCCGTCTGTTCAGCGAGCTTCGGCGCGAGCGGTACATCCCGGAGGACATGAATCCGAACATCGGGGTCGGGTTCACCAGGAAGCGCCGGGTGACGACGCTGAACGCCGAGGATCGGGTTCTCCTCTGGGGCGAGAGCCTGGCGCTCGTGGCGGGGTACCACTACCAGGAGGCCGAGGACAACTACGCCGGTCCCGTCCCCTTCGGCGCGCCGCCCGCGCCGCTCGACGAGCCGCACTGGTCGGTCGCCCACGGGCCGAGCATCGGACTGCGGTGGTCGCCGGAACCGGCGCTCGTCGTCAAAGCGAACAGAGCCCGGTACGGTCGCTTCCCGACAATGCTCGAGCTCTTCGGCGCAAACGGCTACGTCGTCGGGAATGCTGAGCTCCGACCTGAGGAGGGGACCACGACCGACGTGGGAGTCGTGCTTCGAGCTGAACGGCCGGGGGTGGTCTCGTCCGTCCTCGAGGCCGCGGTCTTCCTGTCGGAGAGAGACGACCTGATCACGTTCCTTCAGAACTCACAGAAGAGCGTGAAGGCGTTCAATCTCGAGTCCGCGCGCGTCGCCGGGCTGGAGCTTTCCGCGCGCTGCGCGTGGGAGCGAGGACTGGAGCTCTCCGTGTCGTACACGCGGGAGGACGCGAGGAACACGGGGCCGTCACCCATCTACCACGGGAAGCGCATCCCGTACGTCCCGCAAGACAAACTGTTCGCGCGGACGGCCCTTGCGGCCGGCCGCGTCACGTTCAGATACGATTACCACTTCGAGAGCGACACCTACCGCGACCGCGCGAATCTCCCTGAGAACATGAGTCCGGCAAGACATCTCCACGGCGTCGGCGCGCGTGTTGAGCTCACAGAGGATCTTGCCCTGGACGCACACGTGCAGAACGTCTTCGACGCGGCCGTCGCGGACGTCGATGGGTATCCGCTTCCTGGAAGGACGTTCTATATGACACTGAAGTTCACAGGTGGTCTCAACTGAAAGGAGTGAAGAACCATGCGCGTCCGTCCGTGTTCTTGTCGCAGGTTCCGCCTGCCGCTCATCGTTGCCGTCGTTCTGGCTCTCTCGTCTCAGGTGCAGGGGACGCCGTCGTGGGACTACGTCTTTGCGGTTACGACGGACTTCGGGCCGAGCGGCAGGTTCTCGATCGCCGACGTGGTTCCGCCGTGGAGTGTCGATGCGAACCTCGGGGGCATCCACAGTGACGCCGTCGCCCGCCATCACGGCGGCCTCATCTACGTCGTCAATCGTCTCTACGCCGACAACATCCAG
>JALGZG010000284.1 GCA_025782345.1 bacterium
TTCTGGGGAAGGGACAACATCTTCGTGGTCTTCCTCTCGATGATGATGGTGCCGCAGCCCGTCTACATCGTCCCGTCGTACATCGTGCTCGTGAAGCTCGGGTGGATAGACACCTATCAGGCGCTCATCATCCCGTGGCTGGCGCATATCTTCAGCATCTTCCTGCTGAGGCAGCACTTCAAGACGATCCCGAACGACCTCTACGACGCCGCCATCATCGACGGCTGCAGCCGGTTCGGGTTCCTGTGGCGAGTCATGCTGCCGCTGTCCAAGGCCGTGCTGGTCGCGGTCGTCATCTTCACCATCGTCGGCACGTGGAACTCGTTCCTGTGGCCTCTGGTGATGACCAACACTCCGGAGGTTCGTCCTCTCCAGGTCGGTCTGGCGCGATTTTCCCAGGAGCAGGGCACGAGTCACGAACTCATGATGGCCGCGGCGGCGTTCTCCATTGCGCCCCTCATCGTCGCTTACTTCTTCGCGCAGAAGCAGATCATACAGAGCCTGGCGACGTCGGGCATGAAGAGCTAGACGCAGGGCATGAACAGCCAGACGCAGGGCATGAAGAGCCAGACGCAGGGCATGAAGAGCTAGACGCAGGGCATGAAGAGCCGGACGCAGGGCATGAAGAGCCAGACGGAGGAGACCATGAAACGGTACGTGACAGCGGTCGCCGCGGTGCTCACGGTCGCGGCACTCATCGTGGGGTGCGGTGGTGGAGGAGAGGAGTCGACTTCCGGTGTCGTCACCGTGCAGTTCTGGCACGCGATGGGCGGGCCCCTGGGTGACGCGCTCGACGAGCTCGTCGCCGAGTTCAATGAGACCCACCCCGGGATCGACATCGTATCGATCAGCATGGGGAGATATCAGGCTCTCTCTCAGAAGATCATGGCCGCCGTCGCGGCGGGACAGCCGCCGGTTCTCGCCCAGGCCTACGAGGCGTGGACCGGGGAGCTCATCGAGAACGGCAGCGCAGAGCCGCTCAATTCGTACATCGAGGGAGCTGACGGTCTGACGGCCGCCGAGCTCGACGACTTCGTGCCGGGGATGCTCGACAACAACTCGTGGGAGGGCACGATCTACTCGTTCCCCTTCAACAAGAGCGTGAGAGCCATCTACTGGAACAGGGACCTCTTCGCGGTGGAGGGGCTGGACGACGCACCGACCAATTGGTCTGAGTATGAGGGCTTCGCCCGCCGCCTGACCAAGGACACCGACGGCGACGGCGAGATCGACCAGTGGGGAACCGCCGGGCAGATCAGCGCGTGGATGTTCGAGAACCTCCTGCTGCAGAACGGCGGACAGATCCTCACGGATGACGGGACGGCGGTCGCCTTCGACAGCGCCGAGGGAGTGGAAGCTCTCGAGTTCATGGTCCGGCTCCTGACGAAGTGGGGCAAAGTGACCTCCGGCTACGAGTATCAGAACGACTTCCAGGCCGGCAAGGTCGCGATGATCGAGGGCTCGACGGTGTCGCTCTCCTACATGGAGGGGAAGTACATGTTCGATATGGCGGTGGCGCCTCTGCCTGAGCAGAAGGGGAAGGGCTGCTACGTGGCCGGGACCAACGTCGTCATCTTCGCGGACGCGTCTCAGGCGGAGAAGGACGCCGCGTGGAAGTTCATCAAGTGGTTCACGAGCCCCCAGACCACCGCGCGCTGGGCGGCGCGGACAGGCTACGCGCCCGTCCGGATGAGCGCGACGGAGTCCGCGGCGATGACGGCGCGGTTCATTGAGATAGACGGACTGAAGGAAGTCCTCCAGCAGCTGGAGTTCGCGTCGTACGAGCCGAGGTCGGCCGCATGGTACGCCGGGCGCAAGCACCTGGAGGAGGTGGGTGTCGAGGGCGCGCTCAGGCAGCGGATGACTCCGCCCGAGGCGCTGGCCGAAGCCGCGACACTCGTGAACGCCGCGCTGGCCGGGCAGTAGCATCGACCGACCGGCTCATCACGCACTCGTGACGGAGGCCGGCACAAGAACGACGAACCGACTGATAGCACGCAACTACAGGAGGCATCGATGATGCGAGAGCAGAAGGGCTGGGTGATTCTGGCGGTCGCCCTTGCGGTTCTGACGGCGGCGCCGGCTGCGGGGCAGGAAGTGACGATCTGCGACGTGCAGGAGTATGACG
>JALGZG010000215.1 GCA_025782345.1 bacterium
GGCATCTACGAGCTCGGTATCCCGATGCTCGGTATCTGCTACGGGATGCAGGCCATGACCGAGGCGCTCGGGGGGAAGGTGTCGCCCGGGACCACGCGCGAGTACGGGCCCATGGGCTTCCAGCCCGGGGACAAGCACCGGCTCTTCGAGGGGCTGTGTGGCACGGCGAAGGTCTGGATGAGCCACGGCGACGAGGTGACGGAGCCTCCCGCGGGGTTCGAGGTGCTGGGCAGAAGCGCCGACGGCAAGATCGCGTCGATCGGTTCCGACGAGCGGCGCTGCTACGGCCTGCAGTTCCATCCCGAGGTCGTGCACACGGAGCACGGCAAGTCGCCGGCGTCGTTCGTAGAGGAGACCGTCGTCGCCATCCGGGAGCAGGTCGGTGACTCGAAGGTCATCTGCGCGCTCTCCGGCGGAGTGGACTCGTCGGTGATGTCTGTCCTGATCCACAGGGCCATCGGCGACAATCTCGTTCCCATCTTCGTCGACAACGGCGTGCTCAGGAAGAACGAGGACCGCGAGGTCATCGAACGTCTGAGAACCAGGCTCGGACTGAAGGTCGACATCGTAGACGCTAAGGGTCGCTTCCTCGGCAAGCTCGCGGGCGTCGAGGACCCGGAGAAGAAGCGCAAGATCATCGGGACCGAGTTCATCCGCGTGTTCGAGGAGGAAGCGAAGAGGGTCGGCGACGCCAGGTTCCTCGCGCAAGGCACATTGTACCCGGACGTCATCGAGAGCGTCTCCGTCAAGGGGCCCTCGGCGACCATCAAGAGTCATCACAATGTGGGTGGCCTGCCCGAGCACATGGACCTCGAGCTCATCGAGCCCCTGAAGGCGCTCTTCAAGGACGAGGTCCGCAAGGTGGGGGCCGAACTCGGCATCGACCCCGACATCCTGGGACGACACCCGTTCCCGGGACCCGGGCTTGCGGTCCGGATACTGGGCGAGGTGACCGCCGAGCGCGTGACCATTCTCCAAGAGGCGGACGCCATCGCCATCGAGGAGATGAGAAACGCCGGGCTCTACGACGACATCTGGCAGGCGTTCGCCGTGCTCCTGCCCATCAAGACCGTCGGCGTCATGGGCGATGAGAGGACCTACGAGAATGTGGTGGTCATCAGGGCGGTCGACTCGCTCGACGGCATGACCGCGCACTGGTTCCAGATGCCGCACGAGGTGCTCGAGCGGATGTCGGCGCGGATCATCAACGAGGTCAGAGGTGTGAACCGGGTGTGCTACGACATCAGCTCGAAGCCGCCCTCGACGATAGAGTGGGAGTAGAGAAGCGGACGACGGCGCGGCCCCGGTCACACCAACCCGCGGAGCAAGCATGATAGAGAGATACTCACTGCCCGAGATGACAGCGATCTGGAACGAGGAGAACAAGCTCGCGCTCTGGGTCGAGATCGAGGTCGAGGCGGTCAAGGCCTGGGCCGAGCTCGGCAAGGTCCCGAAGGACGCCGCGGCGCGCATAGAGAAGAACGCGTCGCTCGACATCGCGCGCATGCAGGAACTCGAGCGCGAGACGCACCACGACGTCATCGCCTTCCTCAAGACGGTGGGGGAGACAGTAGGCGAAGACGCGCGCTACATCCATCTCGGCATGACCAGCTCGGACATTCTGGACACGACGACGGCCGTGCAGATCTCGAGATCGGGACACCTCATCCTGGAGGCGCTGGACAGCCTGACCGACGCCGTGCGAAGCCTCGCGCTTGCGCACCGCAAGACGCCCATCATCGGGCGAACGCACGGTGTGCACGCGGAGCCGATGTCGCTCGGGGTCAAGTTCGCGTACTGGTGGGATGAGCTCTCGCGGGTAGGCGACATCGTCGCGCTCGCCGTGGGCGGGGCGGCGGTCGGGAAGCTCTCGGGCGCGGTCGGTACCTACGCCAATCTGGACCCGCGCGTGGAGGAAATGGTGTGCAGTGCGCTCGGGATACGCGCGGCTGATGTCTCCAACCAGGTGGTCTCGCGGGACCGGCACGCCCGCTACCTCACAGCGCTGGCGCTTCTGGGAAGCGTCATCGGCCGGCAGGCGCTCGAGGTCCGTCTGCTCGCGCGGACGGAGACCGGCGAGATACTCGAGGGTTTCGGGAAGAAGCAGAAGGGCAGCTCGGCCATGCCGCACAAGAAGAACCCCATCAAGTGCGAGCAGATGTGCGGGCTACCGAGGCTCCTCCGCGGAAACGCGCTGGTCGGCATGGAGAACATCGAGCTGTGGCACGAGCGGGACATCTCGCACTCGTCGGTCGAGCGCGTCATCCTGCCGGACAGCTCGATCATCGC
>JALGZG010000343.1 GCA_025782345.1 bacterium
GGAATAAAGGTCCACCGCCACGTCCCTCACGCCGTCCACTCTGCCGAGCGCTTCAAGCACAAGCTCGACGCCGTGCTGACACGTCATTCCCACGATGAGGATCGTAGGCATAATTCCACCTCCCGCACAGCCAAACGGTGGCGGCGATGCCGTTACGCGGACCGTCCGGCACGGCCGGCCGCCATTACTTCAGCAGGACCGCCTTGACCGTCTTCGAGTCATCCATTGTGCGGAGCCGCATGAAGTAGACACCCGTGGCCACCGCGCTCCCGTCGCTGCACCTGCCGTTCCACTCCGCGCGGTGCTCGCCCGCGCCCATCGTGCCGTGCTCGAGCAGCGCGACGCGCCTGCCGCTCACGTTGTAGACCGCGAGTTCCATCGCACTTCGCTCCGGCATGTAGAATGCGATCGTGGTCTTCGGATTGAACGGGTTCGGGTGGCATCCGAGTCGGAGCGGCGTCTCGAGCGCCTCACCGGCGACTCCGACATCCGCTGAAGTCATCTGTGCCTGGACCGCCACGCAGTTGGGGTTGCCGCCCACCGGGATGGTCGACTTGAGCGTGTTGCCGACAAGCTCTATCACGTAGACCACGTCGGTGCCCGCGATGATGCCGCCCGCTATGAAGGCGTGCAGCTCCGAGTCCAGAGAATGTCGACGTCCCTGGGATGGGCGCCTGCATCGAGCGGGATGATGGTGGTCGACCAGTCCGACGTGTCGATGACGTACACGTTCGAGTCATCCTCACATGCGACGACGAGCTTGGAGCCGTCCAGGGTGACGTCGATGCCCCACGGGTCCGCGCCCACGGCCACGGTTCTCACCTCGGTCAGTGTCGCTTGGTCAATGACTCGCACCTGCGCGGTCTCGCGATCGGTCACGTAGATATACTGTCCGGAAGGATCGACGACGAGCTGCCAGAGTTCGATGCCGACGTCGGCTGTGCGGAGGACGGACGAGGCGTCGGGCGATATCTCGAACAGCGTGTCGTAGCACCAATCGACGGCATAGATGTTCTTGCTGACCGGGTCGAGCGCCATGTTGCCCGGGCCGTCGTAGATTCCGCCGGAGCCTGTCAGGACGTCGAGGCTGTCCGTCACGGCGTAGTCGGAGGTCCTGATGATTGTCACGTAGTCTCCGTCGCGCGCGCTGACGAGCGCCGTGGAGCCGTCGTCGGTGAACACAACCGAGTTCGCCTTTTCACCTACCGGTATCGTGTGTGTGATCGCGTTCGTGGCGACATCGATGACGACCACGTGGTTCCCCAACGACGACGCGTCCGGTACCCACACCTCGGAGCCGTCCGGCGTCATGGTCGCGTCGTACGGATAGGGGTAGGGCGCCGGAAGAAGGATGGCTGTGCCAAGGGCGTAGGTCAGCAGATCGAACGGAATGACGTCATCGGAGTCGGTGCAGGCGACGTAGCCATCGTCGGCGATCGCGGGGACGGCCAGAGAGGCCCCGATGCACGCGGCGAGTGCCACGGCGAGGAGAACCAGGAGCAGCGTCTTCACGAGAGCACCTCCTCGAACACGTGGTGGGGCGCGGCAGAGCCACCCCTTGCTGCGGGGTGCTCTCGTCCGCGGCATGTTAACCTACAACACGATAATAGCAGACGGAGCGGACAGGCGCCACGGGACTGCTCCTCGGCCGGGGAAGTCCCCCGCGTGTCTCCGGGACCCATTCCGGGACCCCGAATCCCGTTGACATGTCATATCGTGTGTCTTAAAGTTATAAGTTCCCAAAGCGCCTAGTATTAGGGGCTCTTCGGGACGTTTGAGGCACTTCTCGTGTCCGACGCTTGGGGCGTCCGGCGAGCGGGTTCGTGTACCCAAGGGAGGGTGCGTTGTCGGCTGGATCTACGCTGCTCATACGCGGCGGCCACGTCGCCCTGCTTGATGACAAGCTGACGGTCCTAAACGACGGTGCGGTGGCCGTCGTCGGCAACCGGATCGAGGCCGTGGGCAGCGCGGCGGACATCGCCTCTCGGTACGATGACGCCGAGACCATCGACGCCTCGGGCAAACTCGTGATGCCGGGGCTAATCAACGCGCACACGCACCTTTACAGTGCCCTCGCCAGGGGGCTCATCGCCGACATTGAGCCGTCCTCGAGCTTCACCGAGATCCTGGAGCACCTCTGGTGGCGTTTGGACAGAGCGCTGACCCTGGACGACATCCGCCTCTCTGCGGCCGCCGGGGCCATCGACCTCATCAGGAACGGCACGACTACCATCATCGATCACCACGCGAGCCAGGTTTGTATAGACGACAGCCTGTCCGCGGTGGCCGAGCCCATGAATGAGGCTGGGCTCAGGTTCAATCTGTGTTTCGAGGTTTCGGACCGGGACGGGGAAGAGGCGCGCGAGGCGGGACTGGCCGAGAACGAGCGGTTCGCGCGTTTTGTGGCGTCCGGGGGGAGTTCAGGAGAAGCGCGCGCGGCCGGCAGCGAGCGCATGGGAGCGAGCGTCGGCCTGCACGCGAGCTTCACCCTGGACGACGGGACTCTGGAGCGCGCCGCGGGGATGGCGGCCGATCTCGGCGTCGGATGTCACATTCACGCCGCGGAGGACGTCGCCGACGTCGAGGACAGCGTCAGCCGGTGCGGGAAGCGCGTGGTGGAGAGGCTGGAGTCGTTCGGAGTGCTCGGGCCGCGTTCG
>JALGZG010000075.1 GCA_025782345.1 bacterium
GAACTCCATAAGCACGTCGGTCATCTCGTTGCCGCGCTCCCCGCAGCCGATGAAGATAACGATCTCGGCGTCGGCCCACTTCGCGAGCTGGTGCTGAACGACGGTCTTGCCCGCCCCGAACGGGCCGGGCACGCACGCCGTTCCGCCCTTGGCAATCGGGAAGAAGGTGTCGATGACGCGCTGCCCCGTGACGAGGGGTTCCTCCGGACTCAGGCGCTCCCTGTACGGCCGCGCAGCCCTCACGGGCCAGCGCTGCATCAGGCTGAGTTCGAGCTTGCCGTCCTGGCCCTCGAGCTCGCCAATCGGGTCGGTAACCTTGTAACTCCCGCTTTCGAGTTTCGTGATCTTCCCGGAGATGCGGGGCGGCACCAAGATCTTGTGCAGGACCAGCGCCGACTCCTGCACAGTGCCAAGGATGTCACCACCCACCACTTCATCACCCACCGAGGCCACCGCCTTGAACTCCCACACTTTCTCTCTGTCGAGGCTCGGGACGGAGACTCCACGCGTGATGTGCGCGCCGACTTTCTCCCGGATCTTATCGAGCGGCCGCTGGATGCCGTCGTAGATGGACTCGATGAGCCCTGGCCCCAGCTCGACCGACAGGGGCTCTCCGGTCGAAACGACCGGCTCGCCCGGACCGAGACCCCTCGTGTCCTCGTAGACCTGGATCGACGCCAGGTCACCCTTGACCTCGATAATCTCGCCGATCAGATTCTTGTCGCTCACGAGGACGACGTCGAACATTCTCGCCTCGCGCATCCCGTCAGCGACAACGAGAGGTCCGGACACTTTCCTGATGGTTCCCTGAACCTTTGTGTCTGCCATGCTCGATTCTCCTGTTCGGAACACCGCCCGCCGCCCCTGGCATGCTGCTCCGGCACGATCGGCAGGACCGTCGGGGCTAGTCTTTCTCCCCTGATTCTCCCAGGATGTCCGCTCCGATCGCGGCCGAGACCGCCCCGTGTATCTCTTTGGCCGCCAGCCCCCGCGAGCCGGTTACGCTCGGGAGGACCGTGACCGTCGGCAGAGCGAGATCTCTGTACTTCCCCACTTGCTCGGCGCACGCCTCGTAGACGTCCTCGGTGACGAAGATGATCGCGTGCGCGCCCTCCACCGCCGTCTCGAACGCGGCGCGTGCCTCTTCGGAACCTGCGACCGGGAACGCGGCGATCCCGAAGGCCCGGAAACCCCAGACGGAATCCCTGTCGCCTATGAATGCGATCTTAGACATGTGCCGTCCTCAATCTTGCCTCGACCTCGTCGCGCCGGACGCCGTCCAGCTTCGCCGCCACGGCGGCGCGGACCAGCTTGATCTCTATCTGCCGCACCAAGATGAACGCGACTAGTGGCTCGATCCCGTACGCGGCGGTCCTCGCGGGTTCGACGTAGTTCAGCAGTATATTGTCACACGCAAGCTCGAGCACGTGCGCCCTCTCCCCCGTCCATTCGCGGAAGACCGGCGCCAGAGCGCCGTAGCGGCCATACTCGAGGCTGCGCGCGAACGCGTCCACGGGCTCGCCCAAGTGCGACTCCAGAAGTGAGAGGTCGAGCGTGCCGCCGGGAACGAGCGCCCGCGAGAGGTCCGTCCGGTCCAGGCCTGCTTCCTTTACTCTGATGAACGTCCGTATGTTGATGGTGTCGATCTCGGTGCGGAAGTACCCCGTGAGGAACTCGCTGCCCTTCTCGGTCGCCACAGCCAGGAGATGTGCCCACATCGCCAGGTCGAACTCGCGGTCCACGCCCGCCAGTTCACTGCTGTCCCGGAAGGTCTCCACGGCGGCGCGCGCCGCGTGTGCGAGAACGTTCGGGAGAGACACGTAGTCGCCGTCGGCCACGGCCTTCTGGAGCACCGTGAGGTCGACGGTACCAATGCCGTCCACAAGACCGATCCCCTCGCCCCCGGGACCCGTGTCTTCGTCCGAGAGCTTCAGGAGCGATGCCTTCACCAGAGACTTCAGGTTCCGGAAGTCCCAGCGGAGGCGGAAGAGATCGATAAGCTCGGGCTCGGGTGAGAGCGCTGAGACGGTCAACAGCGTCTCCGCGAGGGCTCGGACCAAGCCGTCCTCGATATCCTCGGGCCGACCGACGTCTGCCACGGC
>JALGZG010000126.1 GCA_025782345.1 bacterium
GGAGACGGAGACGTCGACCTGTACTTCGCCAACGACGGGAGCGGGAACGTGCTCGCCCGCAACAACGGGGACGGCACCTTCTCGGACGCGACGAGCGGGCCGCTCGGCGACACCGGAAGCGGCGCGGCGGCCGTCTGGGGCGACTACGATAACGACGGTGATCCCGACGTCTATATCGTGAACACCGGCGGCGCGAACGTGCTGGTGCGCAACGACGGCGCGGGCGCGTTCACGGACGTGACCGCCGGTCCCCTCGGAGACACGGGCGATGGGTACGGGGCCGCGTGGGCGGACTACGATCTCGACGGGGATATCGACCTCTACTTCGCGAACAGCGGCGCATCGAACAGACTGCTCAGAAACGACGGGGGAACCAATTACGGCAGCTCGAACAGGCTTCTCAGGAACGACGGCGGCGGTGTCTTCACCGACGTCGCGTCCGGGTCACTCGCGGATGCGGGAAACGGGACCGGGGTCGCCTGGGGTGACTACGACAACGACACGGAACTGGACCTCTACGTCGCCAACTACGGCGGCGCGAACATGCTTCTGAGGAACGACGCGGGCGTCTTCACCGATGTCGCCACGGGCGAGCTTGCGGACGCCGGGAACGGGACCGGAGTGGCCTGGGGCGACTACGACGTCGATGGCGACCTCGACCTGTACGTGGTCAATGACGGTTCGGCGAATCGGCTCCTGCGCAACCTCGGGGGCGACGGGTTTCTCGATGTGACCACGCCACCTCTGGACGACGCGGGGGAGGGGCAGGGCGCGGCGTGGGGTGATTTCGACAGGGACGGACGGCTGGACCTGGCAGTGACGAACAGAAACGGCGCGAATCTTCTCCTGCGAGGGAGGATCTCCAACACCGCCAACTTCCTCCACATCACGCTCGAGGGCACCGTCTCGAATCGCTCAGGGATAGGCGCGCGCATCAGGGTCGTCACGTCGGACGGCCAGCAGGTCAGGGAGGTCTCAGGTGGGTCGGGCTACCTCTCGCAGAACTCGCTGACCGAAGAGTTCGGCATGGGGATGGTGTCGCAGGTCGACACGCTGGAGATCCGGTGGCCAAGCGGTATCGTCAACACCTATCACTCGCTTCCCGTCGGCCAGTTCAGGTCCTTCACGGAGAACCCGCCTCCGTCGGCGCCGTCCGGTGTCTCGGTGACGCCGGGCGAGGCGGAGCTGGCGGTCTCGTGGACTTCTGTCGGGGACCCGCAGCTTGACTACTACAGGGTAGAGCGCGACACGAGCGCGGCTTTTGGTGCTGCGACCGTGGAGTTCGTAACGACCGACACATCCTATGTCGACGTTCCCCTGATCGAGATTCGCGACTACTACTATCGGGTCTTCGCCGCGGGCACAGGCGGGAACGACAGCGATCCGAGTGACACCGTGTCAGGCGTTCCGCTCCAGACGCCGCCGGGGACACCCACGACCTTCACTGCCACGCCCGGCGACGCCCAGGTCCACCTCTCGTGGGACGCGGTCGGTTCGCCCGACCTCGACTACTATCTGATCCAGCGTGATCTGTCGCCGGACTTCGACGAGGGCACCCAGGAGCTGACTACGCCGCTGACGCTCCACACAGACGGCCCGCTTACCGACAATGAGTACTACTACCGCGTCTTCGCCGTCGACTGGGGCGGGCTTGTGAGCGCGCCCAGCGAGACGATCTCGTGCGTTCCGCTGATGGTGCCGCCGTGGCCCCCCCAGGGACTCGTGGCCGAGAGTGGCGACGGCGTGGTCAATCTGGAGTGGGACGCAAACAGCGAGCTGGACCTCGCCGGGTACATCGTCTACCGCGACACGCTTGCGTCCGGCGCCGGTGACTCGCTGGGAGCAACGGTGCACACGCATTTCGAAGACACCACGGCCGTGAACTACACCCTCTATTGGTACTGGATCAGGGCGGTGGATGCAGGAGGGCTTCGGAGCGCGCCGAGTGCCGCGGTGGCAGGCGTCGCAGCGCCCGGAGGAGCGGTCTTCGTCGATTGCGGCTACTCGGGATACGAGAACGGTACTTCCTCGTACCCGTTCAACGAGATGGAAGAGGGGATGGCGGCAGCGACGGGCGGGGCCGTGCTTCTTGTGTTGCCGGGCGATTGCGCCGGGAATCTCGTTCTGGACGAGGCGGTCGTGATCATCGGTACATCCGGGGCCGAGGTCACCGCGATCTTCTCCGTGACCGGGAACGTGATCAGCGCAGTTGCGGGAAGCGACTCGGCCAAGATCCAGGGGCTGACGCTGGA
>JALGZG010000034.1 GCA_025782345.1 bacterium
CCACGCGTACCGCTCGCCGAAGGGCGCGACGATGGCGTCGTAGAACGCGTCCCTCTCCAGGTCCGTACCCCACGCCTCATGCGTCTCCCGCCAATCACAGTCATCCACGATGAGAATGTAGTCATCCAGACCGACCTCGACGACCTCGAAGCGAAGGTGGACATGGATCTCGATCTCTACCGTGTCCTTGACCGCGACGTGCATCTCATGCTCTCCCGGCACGGGCGTTACCTCGAAGTGCGTCCCGGTCGACGACCACGCGGACCAGCTGTTGGTGTCGTCGTAGGCGTGTCTGTACTTGATGCCCTGCCCCTCGGCGCTCCAGTCGAACGTGATGTGCTCGCCGTCGAAGATCGGTATCGGCGGCTCGAGCCACGCGTGTGGATACGTAGAACCGGGTGGGACCCCAGTAGCAGACCTGGAACGACCACTCGGCCGGGGTGGGGTCCCTGGCTCCCTGGTCATCGATCGACCAGACCTCGAACCGGTAATCCCCGCCGAGAGGACCGAACTCCGCGACGGTCTCGTCGCTCGTCAGGCTGTCTTCCGATGCGCACTCAACGTACTCGAGACCATCACGGATCAGCAGCCGGTAGCCGAAACCCGCGACCTCGCCGTCGGGGTCACTCCCCTCCCACTCGAAGGTCACGAACGGCCAGGTGATGTTGCCGGGCGTCTCAATGAGCTCCGTGTCGGGGAAGATGTTCTCTGCGGTGAAGGAGACACTGGCGGGCGTGGGGTCCTCGGCGCCTCTGTCATCGACAGCCTTCACCGCGAATGTGTGATACCCGTACGACTGGTCCTGGCCCCCGGTCGTGTCGTCGGTCGACACCACGAACACGCTGTCTGTCGCCGTGGTGTACTCCCATCCGAGCGTGTCCCACATCGTCAGGAAGTGCGTGACCTCGCCGTCGGGGTCCCATCCGAACCAGTTCATCCGCACGCGGTAGCACACGGTGTCTCCGGCGGGATGTTGTTCATCAGGCCGGACGGGTCGCTCTTGCTGCACCCCAGCGGGACGGCCACAAGAATGCAGCAAACCAACAGCAGCGCGAATAGCGTCGCTGCCCGCAACATGATTCGACCTCCACGGGGGGATGATCCGGTGCCGGCGTCCTGCCACCAGCCGGCCAGGCGGATGGGAACCAACCCTGTTTTCATCATACACCCGCATGTCGGGGATGTTCAAGCCCAACACCGAACCGCGGGCGCGCTATGCTAAGGGTTGCTTCCGACTCGCACCAGGAGCCTGCGGCGGCGAGCAGGCGGGCGGAGACCCCCTTACAGGTTGACTTGGCCCCAGCGGCGGGCTAGACTTCGCATGGAGTATGCCGAAGTGGTGGAATTGGTAGACGCGCTGCGTTCAGGGCGCAGTGGGGCTAGTCCCTGTGGGGGTTCGAATCCCCCCTTCGGCACCAGGAATCAAAGAGGCGGCCCGCCATGTGCAGGCCGCCTCTTCTTGCTCTCAATCCGGGCTACCGCGCCGGTTGCCGGGCCTCAAGGCCCGCCCACCCGCACGGACCGGGGAGTGTCCACGCCGCCACGACGTGCGCCGCAACGACATGCGCCGCTACGGACGGAAGAGTGCCTTGATGAGCCCCCAGCTCGCCTCATCGACCGGAGTGTCGGGGTCTATCAGGAGGAGATAATCCTCGGTCTCGCCGTCCTCGAAGTACCCTGAACCGTCCCAGTCAGCGCCGACAGGGCTTTCGCTCACCGTGAACCTGAACCAGACGTGCAGGTCGTTGGGACCCACCAGGAACGGCATGATGCCGGGAAGCCCTGAGACCACTCCGGTGTATCCCATGGGCACCGGAACGTCGATGGCGAAGTGCTCGGGCGCGGTGCCGACACCGGGACAGGTCGATGATCCGTTCCAGAAACCCGAGTGATCCCAGTCGGCGAGCGCGTTGAAGTACCCGTCCACGGGCATCTGATTCGTGATCTGCATGTCAATATCGACGCCCCAGACCGCGGTCGCGCAGACCACCGTAAGCGACCCGGTCGTCGTGCACGGAACGATAGCGTTCTGGTTGTCAATGGAATAGGCCGGCGGGAACAGCAGACCCGCATCGCCGTCCTGGTAGCACTCGTCCTGATCGTAGAGTGGGAAGGTGACGCCCTGGCAGGCGCCCGCGTTGCCGTCGGGCTCGAAGTCGAACGGGGGCTGCGGCACGCCGACGCCCGGGAAATGAGACCAGCAGAGCGGGCCGTGATAGACGAACGGCGCCGAACCGGCGAAGCACGTGGGGAAGGTGCCGATGACGCCAAGCCACGGATAGGCTATACCGTCCTCGGGCGCGTCGCCCCACTCCCCTA
>JALGZG010000399.1 GCA_025782345.1 bacterium
TTCAGCATGATCATCTTGCGCGATGTCGTGAAGCCTGGTGCCGCGATGCGGTAGAAGTAGACACCACTCGCACACCGCTCTCCGGATTCAGATCTGCCGTCCCAGACAACGTACCCGGCAGCACCTGCCTCGACCTCTGTGTCGAGTAGCGTCTTCACAACCTTGCCCGCGACGTTATACACGTCGATCGTCACCGGCCCGGCTTCCTTGACGCTGTAGGCGATCTTCGTCACCGGATTGAATGGATTGGGATGCGCGAACGACAGCTCATTTCTGACGCTCCCGTCGACAACGCCGGTGCCCGGGCCACTCGGGACTCTCCCGAAGTAGTTCATGATGTTGCCCATCAGGTCGGCGCGGTCCTCCATGCCAGTGCTGTAATAGCCACCAGGCAGCATGGCATCCATCATGAACTCCATGCCGAACCCGAAATTGACCGTCTGGTAGCCGAGCGTCTGGTGTGTGTAGGCGACACCCGCGGGGAGCGCGGAGCTGTCCAACCTGATGTAGTCGGCCACGACCTCGTTTCCGGTCACGCCCGAGCGCGGCTCGATGACGTCGAAGTAGTTGATGCTCGGGCAGCCACCCGTGATGATGCACTCGCCGTCATCGTGGGTCATGAAGTCGTAGCCACCCGGGTTGTCCCGGAGCGTCGGGACGCTGTCCACGATCACGCTCCCGACGGCGTTGCTGATGTAGGCCGTGGCCAACCAGGTCTCGTAGAAGGCCAGAGTCTCGTCCCCGGCCTCGATGAGTTCGAACCCGATGTCGTTGCCCGTCAACAGGAGGTTCCTCTCCTTGCCCTCGCCGGACTGGTTCAGCCAGTTGATCAGGTTCACCTGGTCGAACGCCTCGATCGTGTATGCGTTGAACTCGTTCGTGAACCAGACCTGCGTGTCGTAGTACTTGAAGGCCACGCTGTCCGGACCGTGCGACTGTTCGTTCGTCCCAGACGGAACCTCCACGTCGTAGACGTCCCATTCGTAGCCGAGGATGTCGAGCATCTCACCGTAGTAGTACTCCGAGGTGTGTAGATAGTTCCTGTCCTCGCCCGGCGTACGCCGCCCGTGCTTGTCGACCAGGAGGATGCCTGGGTCCTCGGTGCTCCCGTTGATAGGAAGGATAGAGAACTCGTAAATCCTGTTCGGAGCGTCGTCGGGGTACGTCGCGGTGTTACCGACGCCATCGGTCGCCGAGAAGTAGTAGACGATTCTGGAACCCGGGACCATCTGATTGACCGGCGGCGGCGTCGACCACCAGTCGCTCTCCGGGTTCTCACGGCGGCACGCGTAGGATTCCCACGACTGACCGCCGTCATTGGAGGCGACGACGAACGCCGACACGATATCATCGTCATCACTGATGAGAAGCCTGCCGGTGTCCGCCAGCGCGTCCTCAATCTGTTCCTGATACCAATCATTGAATCTGGACCACGTGTCGAGGTCGAACTGGGTTCCGGCGTCGCCTGACGGTATGCCGACTCTCGTCCAATTGACGAAGATGCCGGCCATGTGAGGCGGCTCGGGGTCGAGCCTCTGTCGGACATCCCACACGATCGACAGCCAGTCGTTGCCGGCGAACGCATCCCAGCCGTCCGTCCATGTGCCCCAGAAAGGACCGCCGTACCACCAGCCGGGATCTTCATCCACGAACCCGTCAGGGTCCGTAACGCACTCCCGCAGGTCGTCGGATGCCAGGAAGAGGTCGAAACCGTCTCCGCTGGTCTCGGGCATGTCGAGCCACATGTCCCACTGCCCAACCAATTTCTCCGCACCGCTGACGTCGATCGGCGGGCTCATGATCCACGTCCACTGGTCGTCGATCATGGTGCTCGTGAACGGATCGACGGCCGCGAACATCCAGGTCCCGACCGGTCTATCGTCGCACGTGAACTCCCGTCCGGTCACGAAGTCGATGCCGAACTGCCCGCGCCAGAACGACACGCCCGTCTGGCCGGAGGCCGGCGTGTCCTCGTGCACCCAGCCGCTGTTGCCGGACTCGGCGGCGTCGTAGAAGATCGGTACGCCGTCGTCCAGAAGCGTGATGTTGTCCAGCTGCCACGCGCCGTCGAGACACGAGTTGCCGCTG
>JALGZG010000080.1 GCA_025782345.1 bacterium
GCCCATCAACGCACCCTCAACGGAACGCCCAGTTCACCCGCGACCCGGCGCGCGGCCTCGATATCGATTTCGGGGACATCGACAACACTGACGCTCACATCAAGACCGGCCTTCACGCTCTCACTCACAAAAGCGAGCACGTGCTCGTAGGCCTTACCACCGAAGCGCGAGCCGCAGATGCGGTCGTAGGTCTCAGCGTCCTGGGCATTCAGACTGACGGACACGGCGTCGACGACTTCCGCCAGCTCGGGCGCGATGTTCCTGTTCCAGAGAAGACTGCCCTGACCGTTCGTGTCCACGCGAACGCGCGCGCCCTGCGCCTTCAGCCTCCGTCCCACCTCCAGAATGACGTCGAGCCTCATCGTGGGCTCGCCATACCCGCAGAACACTATCTCCCGGTACCGCCCGGGGTCGCCGATGGCCACCATCAACTCCTCGACGGCGGGTTCGCTCCTGAGTTTGAGATTGTACCCCCACAGCGTGTCCGTCTGGTTCCGTATGCAGAAGCAGCAGTTATTCGTGCACTGGTTGGTGATATTGAGATAGAGATTGCCCCACATCTCGTAGGCTATCGACGGCTCTACCGCCGCCGGGAAGCCGAAGAGTCGCGTGCTGTTCCCGGTCGTCGCGCGCGCCAGGTCCTCGACCGACATGCCCCGGATCTCGGCTATCCGCTCGGCCACCACTGCGACGTAGGAAGGCTCGTTGCGTCCGCCGCGGTGGGGCTCGGGTGTCAGCCAGGGCGCGTCCGTTTCGAGAAGGAGCCGATTGAGTGGGACCGCCTCCGCGACCTGGGCCAGGCGGCCTCTCGCGGAGTACGTGACCGGCCCTCCGATTCCGATGTGGAAGCCGAGTTCCACGACGCGCTCCGCGTATGCGGCGTCGCCGGGGAAACAGTGCATCACCCCGCCGACCTCACTCGCGCCCTCGTCATCGATGATGGCGAGAACATCGTCGAGCGCGTCCCTGTTGTGAATGATGAGCGGAAGATTGAGTTCCCGAGCGAGTTCTATCTGCCTGCGAAACGCCCGCTGCTGGTCGTCTCTCGGGGAGAGGTCGCGGTAGTAGTCCAACCCGGTCTCACCGATGGCAATGACCGTCGGGTGCGATGCAAGTTCCGACAGGTGCGCCAGGAGGTCCTCGGTAAGAGTAGAGGCGCCGTGAGGGTGGAGGCCCACCGACGCCCGCACGAACTCGTGCTCCTCCGCGAGTTCGACGGACGCGCGGCTGGTCGCAAGGTCGAAGCCCACGTTGACCATGAACCCGACGCCGGCGCCCAGAGCCCGGGCGATGACTTCCGGCCTGTCCTTGCGGTAGGCCTTGAGATTGAGGTGGACGTGCGTGTCCGTCAGGAGCGGGGACTTCGGCTCGCTGTCGGCGCTGATACGCTCGCTCCGCGGCACTAGCTCACCCTGGTTCCCGGGGGCAGTTCCTTGTCCGGACCGACAAGAGAAATACCACCGTCTCCAACGGCCGCGAGCAGCATGGCCCGGGACTCGATGCCGCGTATCTTGGCGGGTTCGAGGTTCGCCACAACGACGACAGTTTTACCGACCAGCTCCTCCGCCGTGTAGCCTTCCGCGATCCCGGCGACCATCTGCCGCTGATCCTCGTCACCGAGGTCAACAGTCATGCGGATGAGCTTGGTCGTTCCTTCCACCTTCGCGGCGTCCATTATGCGCGCCAGTCGGAGGTCCAGTTCCTTGACTCGATCAAAAGACAGCATCCTCTGGTCGCCCTCCTCCTCGGTAGCTTCGGTTCCTGCGGTGTCTGTCTTTGGGGTGCTTATCGTGACGGTTCCCGTCCCGGGAGTTCGCGCGTCTCCGGACGATTCACCGCCGGCCGCGATGTCGAACTTCTGCGCCAGTTCCTCGTCGGCGTACTTCGGGAAAACCGCCGCGGGCTTGCTTATCTCGATCCTGTCCGGCCAGCCGGCGCCCCAGCACAGAAGGTCCGTGAGCGACGCCTCACCCGGGTTCAGCGTGAGACCGAGACACGCCAGTATCTCCTCGCTCTTGCCCGGGATGACCGGCCACGCGAGGATGGCAACCTGCCGTATCGCCTCGAGCACGGAGAAGAGAACGCCTGGAACGCGCTCCGGATTCTCCTTCGCCAGAACCCACGGCTTCTCTTCCTCTATGTATGCGTTCGCTCTTCTGACCAGCTCCCAGATGGCCGCCAGCGCCGTCTGCGGCGCGTAGTCGTCCATCGCCTCGATCACCGCCCCGCGCGTCGTCTCGGCCTGCTTCACGAGTCCGCCGGCTGCCGCGGTGTCTCGAGCGGCCGCGCCTAAGATCGTCCCGCCGAGGAACTTCCCCACCATGGCGGTCGCCCTGGACACGAGGTTCCCGAGGTCGTTGGCCAGCTCGGAGTCGTAGCGCGTGCGGAAGTGCTCCCACGTGAAATCGACATCGCGCCCGTAGGTGCCCTCCCGCATGAGGAAGTACCTGAGAGCCGAAGCGCCGAAGACGTCCGCCGCCTCCAGCGGGTCCACGACCACGCCGCGGCTCTTCGAGAGCTTCTGCCCTTTGAAGTAAACGAAGCCGTGTCCGTAGATGGTCTTCGGGAGTGGGATGCCCGCGCTCATCAGCATCGCCGGCCAGATGACGCAGTGGAAGCGTGTGACATCCTTGCCGATGATATGCACGTCGGCGGGCCACCACTTCGCGAACCTCGCATCGTCGGTGCCGTAGCCTGCGCCGGTCGCGTAGTTCGTCAGTGCGTCGACCCAGACGTATACGACCTGGGACTCGTCCATGGGGAACGGCGTGCCCCAGTCCGTGCCGGCGCGCGTGACGCTGATGTCCTCGAGCCCACCCTTGATGAACTGGACGATCTCATTCTTCCGCGACGAAGGCAAGATGAACTCCGGGTTCTGCTCGATGTGCTCGAGAAGCCGGTCGGCGTAGCTCGAGAGGCGGAAGAAGTGGTTCTCCTCCTGGATCCACGCAGGTCTGGTCCCATGCGCCGGGCAGTTGCCGTCCTCGAGGTCCTTCTCCTGAAGGAACGCCTCACAGGACTCGCAGTAGTACCCCTCATAGTGACCTCGGTAGATGTCGTCCTTGATGACACCGAAGAGCTTCGTCAGGCCCACGACGTGGTCTCGCTCGGTCGTCCTGATGAACCGGTCGAACCTGATCTCGAGCTTCTCCCACACCCGCCGGAATACGGTCTCCATCTCGTCGCAGTACGCGAGCGGGTCGATGCCCTTCGCTTTCGCAGAGCGCAGCACGTTCAGGCTGTGCTCGTCCGAGCCCATCTGGAAGTAGACCTCGTCCCCCAGGAGCCGCCTGAACCGCGCGAACACGTCCGCCGAGATCTTCTCGTACGCCGTCCCTATGTGCGGTGGACTGTTGACGTAGTCTATGGCGGTGGTGATGTAGTACTTACCCGGCATTCTTCCCCTCTTTGTCCTCGCGCTTCTGCCGCTCGCCACGCTCTTCCAGCTTCTTCTCCCCGCTCCCGTTTTCTATGTCTCTCCAGTAATCGTCCAGCGCCGACCGCGCCTCGTCGCTGCCGATGTCGGTGATGCGCCCCTTCTTGAAGTCCTCAATCGTCACGGTCGTCGTCTCCCCCTCTTTGTCGGAGAGGGTCACGCGGCCGTGGAAGATGTCGACCGCGACGACCTTGCCCTTCCCCCTGCCCTCACCCATCTCGATCCTGGTTCCCAGCTTGGGGTACTCTCTGCTCGCTTCCTTGTAGAAATCCCTCTCGTACCTGAGGCAGCACATCAGCCTGCCGCAGCCGCCCGAGATCTTCGGAGACCCCGGCGCCAGATGCTGTTCCTTCACCATCTTGAGCGTCACGGGATCGAAATCGCTGATGACGCCCCGGCAGCAGTAGTAGCGCCCGCAGCGGCCGTACCCGCCGAGCCTGCGAGCCTCGTCACGGACGCCAATCTGACGCATCTCGATTCGCGACTTGAAAATGCTCGCGAGGTCGCGCACGAGTTTCCTGAAGTCGACGCGTCGGTCTGACGTGAAGTAGAAGCGGATCTTGTTCGAATCGAATTGCCACTCGACGTCGACGAGCTTCATCGGCAACCCCTGCTTGGCGATGCACTGCTGACAGGTTCTGTGCGCCTCGGCTTCCTTCTCCCGCAGGGAGCGCATTGTCGCGACGTCCTTGCTCGTTGCGCGGCGCAGGATGGGTCCCTGAATCCCCTTCGACCTGAGCTTCTTACCTACCTCTCTGCCTTCGCGAATCACCTTCCCGATATCGTGGCCGCGCTCGACGTCGACCACGGCGAAGTCGCCGATCCGGAAGGGTATGTTCCTCGGGTTCGCGAAGAGCGCCGTCCTGCCCCCCTTGAACTCCATCTCGAAGGAGTCGGGCGTCGTGCCCAGTAGCTCCTCAGGTTGCATGGTTGATACCTCTCTTCGTTGCCGTCTCCTTGCGCGCGACCGCCATGTCCAGGAGGACAGATGTAAAAACGATAGTGGGGTTCGAGTATCGTTCGATCGCCCGTCGCGCGTCGTCTACCTTGTCGATCAGACGTCCCAGCGTCTCGACGTCCATCGCGTCGGCAGTACTTACCAGTTCTGCCAGGTACTGCGAGTAGAGCAAGTGCGGCGTCGCCGCCTCACGGCCCATTTCCGAGAGCTTCAGGACGTCGCGATACCACAGCAGCATCAGATCCAGAAGCCGCTGCTGTTCCGTGCGGCCCAGTCGAAAGGCGAGCCCAGTCGCTTCGTTGACGAGAGACGCAACGTCCTTCGTTCGCCTCCCCACCATTAGCTCGGCGACGCGCTTGAGATCGACCGTCGGGCCCTGCTTATCGGTCCTGACCGCTGCGCCGACGCTGCCCTGAGCAAGCGAAGAGGCAGCCCTGGCGCGGGCCTCGTCGAACCCGAGCCGCGGGTCCGCGAGCAGCACTTCCTCGACCACGTCTCTTCCGAGGCTCGCGAATGGTATCTTCTGACAGCGCGAGACGACGGTCGCGGGCAGCGCGTTCGGCCTCGAGGACGTCAGGATGATGACCGTTCTGTCAGGAGGCTCCTCCAACGTCTTGAGCAACGTGTTGGCAGCCTCCGTGGTCATCATGTCCGCGTCGGCCAGCACGAATACCTTCCAGGGACCAATGTAGGGCCGCTGGTTGGATCTCACCACTACCTCCGAAAGGACGGTCTCCACGGAGATGATCGCGGTCTTCCGCCCGAAATCCTGCTCGCGGTAGCCGTCCTTCGCGTACCCCACGAGGAGCTCACGTCTCTCGGCGGGCTTCAGCGTCGTGGGAATCGGGAAGATGAGGTGGATGTCGGGGTGCGAAAGTCCCTCGGCCATCCTGCAGCTCGCGCACGTGCCGCAGCTGGAGAGCCCCTTCTCCTCGCAGTTCAGCGCTTTCGCGAACGCGAGGGCGGTGGTCTCCTTCCCGACGCCATCCGGGCCCTGGAAGAGATACGCGTGTGAGAGCCTCTCCGACTCAAAGGCGGCCTTGAGCAGGCCGATGGCCTTGTCCTGCCCTTTGATCTGCGCCAGGCTCATCGTTCCTCCAGGAATCGCTTCACGGAGGGGCACTCGTGCCCGGTGGTTCCGCCTCGTGGTCCGGATGGACCCTTGGCCCAATTCGCCAAAAGCCCCGGGGGGACGTGATCAATCCGAACTGCCCACCCGAAGCTGACTTACGATTCTATCTGGCGCGCCGAGCGGCAGTCAAGCCGATTCAGCGAGACGCCCCGCGATGCCTGCCGCCAGGCGCACTGCCGCGATCATACTCCCCGGATCCGCCTCCCCTCGCCCGGCGATCCCGAAGGCCGTCCCGTGGTCGACAGACGTGCGGACCACCGGGAGGCCGAGGGTCAGGTTGACGCATCGTCCGAAACCCCAGAGCTTCGCCGCGATCGTACCCTGGTCATGATACATCGCCAGAATCGCATCATACAGGGACCCCGGACCGCCGGAATCGCGAAGCCCATGCCCGACGAAGATCGAATCGGCGGAATAGGGACCCGACGCATCGATGCCGGCGTCCCGCGCTCTTGCTACCGCCGGCGCGATGACGCGCTCTTCCTCGTCACCGAATTCCCCGTCCTCTCCCGCGTGTGGGTTGAGCCCAGTCACCGCTATCCTCGGCGAGCGGACTCCCAGCCACAACCCAAGGCCACTCGCGAGTATCTCCAGCTTCCCGGCAACGAGCTCCGTGGTAAGGGCTGCCGGCACTTCCGCCAGAGGGAGATGCGTCGTGGCGAGAGCCACGCGGCGCTCCCCTTGCACGAAGGTCATGACGAACTCCGTCGCGCCCGTGAGAGCAGCCAGGAACTCCGTGTGCCCCAGGAAAGTGGCGCCGGTGGCGGCGATCGCCGCCTTGGAGACCGGTGCGGTCACCATGGCGTCCGCACCGCCGGACATACAGAGACGAGCGGCCGTTTCGATCGACGCGAGAGCTGCGCGGGCCCCGCCGTCCGTCGGGCGTCCGGCGTCCAGTACGCCGGCCGAGACGCCGATATCCAGAACGCTGGCAGGAAGAGGCATCGACAACCGCCGCGCCCACTGCTCGAGGACTGCCGCGTCCGCGGCAATCGTCAGGTCGCAGTCGCGCGAGATCGAGGTGTCGGCGAGGGCCTTGAGCGCCACCTCAGGCCCGATCCCGGCTGGGTCGCCCATCGTGAGTACGAGCCTAGGCCGGCGGGCCACGCTGCCGCCGCCCGCGGCCACATCCGCGCCGTCCGAGTGTGAAACTGAGAGGGCCAGCCGTGGCTGGCCCCTAGGCGTCCGACGCATGTGCATCTTCAATGACCTCGTAAAGGGTGCGCGCCTTCTCCTTGCTCACATTGCCCCTGGGGAGCGTCGCCCACCTTGATCACCGTTCCAGCCTTGGCCTTCCTGCCGAGCATCGAAACGCGCCCGGCATCACAGGCCCACTTCGCCACGCTGCGCTGCTTGATCAACCTGGACAGTTTCAGGAACTGGTCGAGTCTCATTCCTCCGGTACCATACCGGTCCGGATGTCGACGAATATCTCCTGCGAGAGCCGGTCGATCAGTTCTTCGTACGCCTTCTCGGCCTTGCGCGCGAAGAGGTAATCCTTGAGGTTCTCACGCACCTCGTCCAGCGTCGCTATCCGGGCCTCCTGGTGCTCCAGAAGCTTGAGCACGTAGAAGCCGGCCTCTCCGGCCGTGACACCAGACACCTCGCCCGGAGAGAGCGATGTTACGACATCCTTGAAGGACGGAGCGAGATTCTCGTGCGTGAACCACCCGAGAACACCGCCTTCCTCACGGGTCGCCGGGTCATCGGAACGCAACCTGGCAAGCTCGGCGAAGTCCTCTCCGTCGAGCACGCGCTGCCTCAGGCTCTCCGCGGTGGCCCTGGCCCTGACCTCGTCCTCCGGGCCGGGTGCGACTCTCGCCAGAATGTGGCGCGCGTGTATGCTCGTGTCGCTCTTACTAAGGACCTCCACGATATGGAAACCGAACCGTGTCGAGATTATCCCACTCACCTCGCCCTCTTCCATCGCAAACACGGCATCGTCGAACTCCGGCACCATGACGTCCCGGCCAAACGTCCCCAGGTCGCCTCCCGCCGCGGCACTGCCGTCATCGGAGTATTCCCGTGCCACTTCATCGAACGGCTCACCGGCCGCGAGTCGCTCTGACACTTCCGTCATGCGGTCGATCGCCGCCTCTTTGGCGTCCTCGGTGATCTTCGGCATCAGCATTATTCCCGCTACGAGGAATGCCTCCGGGGTCTGCCCGACCTCCTCGGTGTGCTCGGCGTAGTATTCCTCGACCTCGCCCCAGGTGACATCTATGCTCCCGTGCACCTTGCTGCGCACGACCTTCTCGGCCAGAAGCCGTCTTTCGATCTCGTCTGCGTAGAGATTTCTGAGCTCGGGCAGCGTCAGCCCTTCCTCCGCCAGGGCGGCGTCCAGGGCCTCCTCCGAGCCGTGCCGCTCCACGAGGTCGGCGACGCGGGCTTCCATTTCTTCGTCGAGTTCACGCGAATCGAGCTGCAGCGTGTCCCTATGTGCCATGGCCACGAGCAGCATCTCGTTGACCATCTCGCGCACTATCCCCGATCTGACGCGAGCGATGTCGTCCGGGGACAGCTCCGACGTCGCCGAGCGCATCTGGTAGATGTAGAACTCCTCGTCGACCTCGCTCTCGAGGATGATCTCGTCTCCCACGACAGCGGCTATCCCGTCAACTAGTTGTCTCGTCGTCCCGCTCGCCACAGGCGTGGTCTCGTCCTGTGCGAACGCCGGGGAGACGAACGCGGCGAGCAGGAGCGTCATCACAACGGCGGCCAGAGCATCTGTGTTCCTTGTCAGAGCCATCTCTCGTCTCCGTCTCTTCTCCTAGGGGATTACGACGCCGGTCGTCTCGCTCAGCACCCCTTCGTGGGTGTCGCTACCGCTTCTTATTCGCGCGCGCGCCTCTTCGCGGAGAAGCGTCGTGTCGATGATCACGGTCGCGCGCGCTTCCAGCTCGGCGAGCCAGTTGTCGAACGCCGTGCGCCGCCGCTGGGAGGTGAGGAAACCCATCACCGTGGCCTGCTTCGAGTCGAACGACGGCTGACCTGCTCCGGGGTGACGGTCGAGCACCTTGATGATGTGGTACCCGTAGCTGCTCGCTATGACGTCTCCCACCTCTCCGACCTTCAGCTTGAACGCTGCCTCCTCAAGCTCGTGGACCATCTCGCCGCGGCTCATGTAGCCGAGATCTCCGCCCTGTGCCGCCGTCTGATCGATGGACACGCCGGTTGCGACGTTCTCGAAGGGCGTGCCCGCGCGGATCTCCGCGAGCACTCGTTCGGCCTCCGGCCTGCTCCGCACGAGAATGTGCGCCAGGCGCACCTGTATCGAGTATGTGGACCTGTGCTCCTGGAAGTACTCCCTCGCTTCTTCCTCGGTCACCTCCGGGATGTCCTCCACGAAGTCACGGATACACTCCTCCGCGACCAGCTCGCGCTCGATCTTCTTGAGTCTGCGACGCAGGCCCGTATCGTCACCAAAACCGCGACGGAGCCCCTCTCTATAGAAGAGCTCCGTCTTGGCCCATGTCTTCAACGCCTCTTCCTGGTCGTCGAGGTTCATTACCGCGAGCAGCTGCTCCGGGACCGACGCGTAGAACTCGTCCGCAGTGAGGACCGAGTCGTCGACCCTGGCTATTGCCTCGGACGTGTCATCATGGCCACAGCCGCCCGCAACACCCGCGGCGACACACAGCACTGCGAAGAGAGCGCCTCGTCTCACCTGACACCTCGACCCATGAATCCCTGGGGCGGACCATCGAGCCCCGGGGGCAGCCAGTCTCGGGGACCCGCCTAGTTCATCTTGATGCTGATCGACTCACCGCCCGTCTCGCCGCTCGTCTTCTCCTTCAGAACTTCCGCCGGGTCGTTGATGTACTGGAAGTTCTCCTCGATGAACTCAACGGTGACGGTGTTGCGCGCGTTTTCGAGCAGCGCGGTCAGAAGAGCTTCTCTCTTTGCGTTGATGACCGATTGCTTTACCACGCCCCCAACCTCGTCGAATGTCATCTGACGTTCCGGGTACTGCGCGAGCACCTTCACGAGCGCGTACCCGCCGGGAGCGCGCACCGGACCGCCGATCTCGCCTATTCCGAGGTCAAACGCCACTTCCTGCAGATAGTCGAGCCGCCTCTCGCCCTTACGATACGTCGGTATCACGCCGTCCTTTGCCTTGCTCCACGTGTCTATGGAAAGCGTCCTCACCATGTCGGTGAACGTCGCCTCTCCCGACCGCACACGCTGAAGGATGCGGTTTGCCTGCGCCTCGGTCGACACGATCAGCTGTTGGACGTCCACGCCGGCGGGCTCCACGAAACGCTCGAGATTCGTCCTGTAGTAGTCGCGAATCTCCTGGCCCATCGGTTCGTCGACCTTCTTTACAACCTCCTGATCGTACGTGATGTCGATGATGAACTCCTCGGTCCGCTGCTCGAGATAGTCCTTCATCTCCTGGGTGCCGCGGTAGCCCCCCTCCTGAATCTTCGCCTCGATGCTCTCGCGTTGGATCTTGCGCTTCATGAAGGACTCAATGCGCACACGGTCGCCGGTCTTGACGGTCTCTATGCCGGGCACTTCTTCGCACATCCGCGCGTAGTCCCCGAGGGTCACGACCCGCTCGTCACCGAACATGTTGTAGGTGAGAAGCACCATCTCCGCCTCTTCGTCGGTGAACTCGGGGATGACCGCGATGCGGGCGCGCTGCATGCCCTCCTCGCTCGTCGCCGCCGCCTCCTGCGGGATGGCCTCGAGCGCGGCCTCATCGATCTTCGTCCCACAAAGGTCAATGTTGTCATCCACGTAGACGGTGTTCGACGACTCATCCCACTCGGTGAAGAGGTAGTACTCGAGCATGTTTCTCTTGAAGTTACGCGCCTCAGCGCTGATGCCCGTGAGGTGAGGCCCCTCGAGGGGTTTCAGGTTCGGCGGGTCCTTCCGGGACAGGAGCTTGTACATGTAGTAGGTGGCGCCGATCTTATGTGCGGGCGTGATGGCGCCCGTTTGGAGGTAGCGCACTTCGACACGCGTCAGTGGGTGCAGGTCCGTCCAGACCGCCACCGGCATGCGCCCCTCATCTTGCGCGGTCCCCGCCGTGGAAGCATCGACCACAACGCGCCCGAAGTCTTCTCCGCCCTCGGTCACGCGGCGGTAGGCGTCGTTCGCCACGTCTTCGTCCATCGTGCTGAACTCCTGAAGCTGGAACAGATCGTCACGGACCGCGTAGTAGTCCTCGACTTCCTCCGGCGTGACCTGCGCTGGAGCGACGATGAGTTTCTCCCTGAGCAGCTCCTCGGCCTTGGAGTCCTCGAAGTGCTTGAGGGCGCCCGCAAGCCTGTCGTCACTCAGAATACCCAGCCTCATACCGTAGATGACGAGCAGTTCCTTGCGGATGACATCATCCATGAACTGCCGCTTCCCCTCGTCTCCGGGGATGTCCGGGACCATCTCGGCAGGCACTCTGTCCAGTCGCTCGTTGATGTAACCAACGGAGACCTCGCGGGGCTCCACTACTCCCTCGTTATCCGTCAGTCTGATGGCCGGCTTGTCCTCGACGGACGAGCAACCCGCGGCCATGGCGGTCATCTCTGGTTCTCCTTTCGTGTCACCGGGGCCGCCGGATGGTGCCGGCGTTCCCCTTCCCTACGGAAGACGCGGTATCTCAGAGGAACTCGCTCGCCCAGTAAAGGCGAAGAAGCCCGTGAACGGGCTCCGATGCGTAACGCTAGAGGGTATCAGAGTCTGCGAACTGCTTCAACACCTTTCTCCCCAGCCGCAGCGCCTCTCTCCTGCCGCCCGGTGACGCAAACTTCATCGTCAGTCCCGCCCTGGCATCGAATTCCAATGGCGTCTCGCACAACTTGAGGGCGGCCCGCAGGCGACCGGGCTTCGGTTCGAAGCCCGGCGCGAACTCCGCCTCCACGCTTCCGGCCGCCAGACCTATCCGCCTGACGCCTACTCCCTCACACACGACTCTCAGCGCCTGGACCTCCAGAAGTCCCCCAACCTCCGGCGGCAGCTTTCCGAACCTGTCGGAAAGTTCGCTCGTCAGCGCATCGACCGCATCGAGGTCGCCAGCGTCCCGGATCCTCTTGTAGATATCTATCTTCATGTCATTATCCGCGATGTAGGAATCTGGAATGTATGCGTCCACCTTGATATCAATGGATGCTTCGTGTTTCTCAACGACCGCCTCTCCCTTGAGCCGTTTCACGGCGCCCCTCAGAAGCTTCGCGTAGAGATTGAACCCCACCGCCAGCATGTGACCATGCTGCTGGGCGCCCAGGATGTTCCCTGCGCCCCTGATCTCGAGATCGCGCATCGCAAGCTTGTACCCGGACGAGAGGTCGGTGAACTCCTGGATGGCGGCGAGGCGGCGTCTTGCTATCGGTGTGATGCCGCGGTCGCGCGGTATCAGCAGGTAGGCGTACGCCCTGTGGTTGGAGCGCCCCACGTTGACATTTGGAATGTCCAGACCGGATTCGATGATCATGCTGCAGACCAGGACGTCGATCTGACCCTCGAGGAATTTCATCATCACGGACTCGAGCTGGCGCTCCGCCATCTGCCCGTGGCCGACGTCTATGATGAACCCGGGCAGGAGCCCCCTGAGATAGGTCGCCATGCCCTCAATGGTTTCCACCCGGTTGTGCACGAAGTAGACCTGGCCGCCCCGGTCCATCTCGCGAAGGACGGCCTCCACGATCAGGTCAGCATCGAAGGATGCGATCTCCGTCCGAACGGGCAGGCGGTCCCTCGGCGGCGTGTTGATGAGCGACATGTCCCGGGCGCCCACCAGCGACATGTGAAGCGTGCGCGGGATTGGGGTGGCTGTCATCGTGATCACATCCACCGATCCCCTCATCTTCTGGATGGTCTCCTTGTGCAGGACGCCGAACTGCTGCTCTTCGTCCGTGACCAGAAGCCCGAGGTCGTGGAACTTGACGTCCTTCTGCACGAGCCGGTGTGTGCCGATGATGATATCGACCTTGCCGCTGGCGACGCGCTCGAGGACCTGTTTCTGCTCCTTGGCGGTCCGGAACCTCGACAGCACGTCAATTTCGACCGGATAGTCGGCGAGACGGTCCCTGAAGGTCGTGAGGTGCTGCTGCGCCAGGATCGTAGTGGGCACGAGCACGGCCACCTGCTTACCGTCCATCACCGCCTTGAACGCCGCACGGATCGCGACCTCCGTCTTCCCGAACCCGACGTCGCCGCACACGAGCCTGTCCATCGGACGACTGGACTCCATGTCGCGCTTGATATCCTCAGTTGCCCTGAGCTGGTCCTCGGTCTCCTCGTAGATGAATGAGGCCTCGAGTTCCTGCTGCCACACCACGTCCTCCCCGAACGCGTGCCCCGGACGCGCCTTCCGCGACGCGTAGAGCTGGAGGAGTTCGCGCGCGAGTTCGGCCACCGCCTCCTTGGCTTTCGCCTTGGTCTTCGTCCACGCCGCACCACCGAGCTTGTTGAGGCGAGGCTTCACGCCGTCCTTCCCGACGTACTTCTGGAGGCGGTTGATCTCATCGGACGGAACGTAGAGCTTCCCGCCGTCCGAGTAGTCGACCACAACGCAGTCGACCAGCCTCCCGTCGGCCTCGAGGCGCGTCATGCCCACGTACTGTCCGATGCCGTGGTTGATGTGCACGACGTAGTCGCCCTGGACGAGCGTCTCAAAGCTCGATATGGGCGCTCCGCCACGGAACTTGCGCCGCCTGCGCCTACGGTACCTGTCGAAGATGTCATGGTCCGTGTAGACGACAAGGCCGGCAGAAGGCAAAGCAAATCCCTTCTCGAGGCTGCCGATCTCGAGGGCGACGTCGACTGTGGTCTCCCCGAGGAGCTCGGACAGCCGCATGGCCTGTCCCCTGTTGTCACACATGATGAGGACGCGGTTGTCCCGTGAGAGCTCCCTG
>JALGZG010000157.1 GCA_025782345.1 bacterium
GTCCAGCTCCCCGCCCTCGAAGTAGGGGCACATCGCGTACTCGCCCGGCGAGATCATCTTCTGGCACTCCGGACAGAATACCTGGATGTGTTTGAACTTCCCACCCTCCGACATATCGTTGCTCTCCTCTCGCAGTGGTGTCCGTCCGCCTGCTGACCGTTCACCGGGCACGCGGCGGGGTCTCGAATTCGTCTAGTCCGCCGGCTCCTCCGCTCCGCTCTCCGTGTGCGTGAGAGGGAGGAAGACGCTGAAGGAGGTTCCTTCACCCTCTGTCGACTCGACCTCGACCGAACCGTGATGTCCTTCGACGATCTTCTTCACTATCGAAAGGCCAAGGCCCGTGCCTGGTATCTCGGCAGTCTTCGAGCTCTTGACCCGGAAGAAGTCCTCGAAGATAAACGGTATCTCGGCCTCCGGGATGCCCATCCCGGTGTCCATGACGTCCACCCGGAGGTTCCCGTCAAGGCACGTTCCCTCCAGGACCACCGTGCCCGCAGGCTTATTGTACTTGATCGCGTTCGAGACCAGGTTCCTGAACACGACCGCGAGCGCGTCCGCGTGTGCCGTGACCGCGCACGATGGAAGCGCGAAATCCAGCCTGAGCGTGACCGACGCCTCCTCCGCGCGGGGCTTAAGTTCCTCTACGACGTTCTCGAGAATGGTCCTGACGTCGACCTCCTCCATCCCGCCCGCGATGTCGCCCGCGTCGATCCGCGCGAGCTTCAGCCAGTCGGCGATGATGCTGAGCAGCCCCGTCAGGGTACTGTGCGCGCCCGCGAGCATCTCCCCGGCGGTCTCGTCGACCGTCCCCATCTTCCCTCCCACGATGAGGTCGAGGTACTGCTTGACCAGAAGGAGAGGAGAGCGCAGCTCGTGCGCCACGATGGAGATGAAGTACTGCTGCATCCGCCGCTTCTCTTCGCGGAGCGCCGCGGTCTCCAGCAGGAGCTTCCGCTGATCGAGCCCGCGAGTAACGATGACTCTGAGTTCGTCGGGCGTGAACGGCTTCGGGAGGAAATCGAAGGCACCGTGCTTCATCGCGTCGACGGCCGATTCGATGGTCGCGTATCCGGTTATGACAATGCAGACCACGTTCGGGTGGGTCTTGATGAGCTGGTCGAGCATCGACAGTCCGTCCATGCCCGGCATCATGAGGTCGAGGAGGATCACGTCGGGCTCGACCTGGTGGGCGAAGTGGAGGCCCTCGATGCCGTCCACCGCCGTGTGGCACTCATAGCCGGCTTTGGTCAAGACCTGGCGACACGAGTCCCTGATGGGCTCCTCGTCATCGACCACCAGCACCTTCAGTTGATCGGCCATGCTCCCCCCCTCGGAGACGTGCAGACTGAGGCTCAAGAATGAGGCCGTTTGAAACTATCTCAGGATGTAGATGCTACTACATCGATTCTCACTCGTTCAACAGGATTTCGGCGCGTAAACCCCGAAGGAGAGGCGGTTTCACTTGCAGGAGTGTGGTCCCAGATGGTATCTTAGTCTCTGCTTGTCGCTGCCTCAGACTACAGGGGCGGCGTCGCCACATACGGAGCGGGCATCGTCTTTCCCAGCAGTGTCCGGTAGTGGCAACCTACACTTCACCAGAGAATCTAAGAGCGTGAACCCAGCGGGGGTGCGATAAGTGGCAAAGCCAAAGGTAGCGCTGTACTGGAACGCGTCGTGTGGCGGCTGTGAGGAGGCCTGGATCGACCTCAATGAGGACATTCTGAAGGTCGTTGAGGCCGTCGACATCGTTCTGTGGCCCGTTGCGATGGACTTCAAGCGCAAGGACGTCGAGGCGCTGGAGGACGGGGAGATAGCGGTCGCTTTTCTGAACGGCGGCGTCCGCACGTCGGAGCAGCTGGAGTGGTCGGAGCTCTTGAGGAGGAAGTCCCAGCTGGTCGTCGCGTTCGGCTCGTGCGCGCACCTGGGCGGGATCCCGGGCCTGGCCAACTTCTCCGATAAGAAAAGCCTCCTGGAGTGCGTCTACGAGACCCTGCCGGGCGTCGACAACCCCGAGAAGACGCACCCGCAGCCCAAGACGAAGATGCCGGAGGGCGAGCTGAAGCTCCCGGTGCTCTGGGACCGCGT